>JAGBTL010000202.1 GCA_017631355.1 Clostridia bacterium | reverse complement strand
GCTTGTGCAACCGTAGTTACCGTCAATCTGGAATGGGGGATGAGCATCGAAAAGGTTGGGATACGTACCGCCGCCACGACGAACGTGCTTCTTTGCAGGAACAGGTGAAAGCTGAATATCAACAAGCTTAAGAGCGTGGTCGCCATCCCAGAGACGAGCCCACATATTAATCTTCCAACCAAGGCTCCAACCGGTACCGTTATCACCACGAAGCTCCAATGAACGAATACAAGCCTTTGCAAGGTCAGGTGTTTCATCGGGTGTGATAAGGTTGCCGGGGTGAAGTCCGTAAAGGTGTGATTTATGTCTGTGGTGAGGCTCGTGCTCCGGGAGCTCCTTGTACCACTCAAGAAGCTCACCGCGTGAACCAACCTTGAAGGGGAGAAGCTTTGCAAGCTTTTCCGACAATTCAGCCTTAAGCTCAGCGTCAACACCAAGAATATCAGCAGCCTCAATTGTGTTTGCGAAAAGCTCCTTGATAATTGACATTGTCATGGTTGTTGTTTCGCTGACACTTGTGCGCTTGCCGTTAATTTCAAATTCGTTTTCAGGTGAGGTTGAGGGAGCGCAGATAAGGTAGCCATCCTTATCCTCAATTAGCATATCAAGCATAAACAAACAGCACTTTTTCATAATGGGATAAGCTGTTTCTGAAAGATAAGCGTTATCCATTGTGTAAAGATAGTGGTTATAAACGTGCTGACAGAACCAACCGCCTGCCATAGGCCAGAAGCCCCATTGTGCATCACCGTTTGCTGGGTCACAGAAGCGCCAGATGTCAACGTTGTGGTGAACACAGAAGCCACGCGCACCGTAAATACGTTGTGCAGGCTCCTCACCCTTGACTGAAAGCTCCTTAACAAACTGAATAAGGGGCAGGTTAAACTCTGTAAGGTTGCAGGGGAGAACAGGCCAATAGTTCATTTCGGTATTGATATTTACAGTGTAGTTTGAGCACCATGAGGGTGTGGGAGAATCGTTCCAAATACCCTGAAGGTTTGTGGGCTGTGTACCCTCGCGTGAGCCTGATATAACAAGATATCTGCCGAAGTTAAAGATAAGTGCATAAAGACCTAAATCCTGTTCACCCTTGGCGTGCTTGATAAGTCTTGCATCTGTGGGAACGTCACCCTTATTATCAGAGCCGAGATCAATGCTGACTCTGTTGAAATAGCCTGAGAAGGTATCAACGTGATCCTTTTTAACGTCAACGTACTTTTTGTCGCAAACAGCATCAAGGTGATTAAGACAAGCATTTTTATATTCCTTACCCTCAAGTGCAGGGTGCTTGTCAAAGCCATTGAATGAGTTTTCTGTGCAGAAGATTATTGTTGCAACGGAAGCATTCTTAACGGAAATGCTATCTGTATTATAAGTAATTTTACCATCGGTAAACACACGAAGTGCACAACGGTAGTTTGTGCCCTGAATTGCCTTGTCCTCGGGGTAGAGAGTGCCCTGCATTGCAGCATAGGTTTCCTGATTTGCGTGTGAATCAGAGGGAGCTACGCCATCAAGGATAAGTGTATCGTTTTCAACGTATGATTTACCCTTAAGCTTTGTTGTAAGGAACACGCTGAAGCTGATTTTCTTGCCTGTTTTACACTTGATAGTGTCAAAGTAAGCATCATCATTAAAGGAAACGAAGGACTCGCGCTCAAATTCATCTGAACCACGTGTATATGTAACTGTATTCACACCTGTTTCAAGGTCAAGAACACGTCTGTATTTCTTCTGGAAGCCTGTTTTGCCATACTGAATACGAATGTTACACAAAGGCATATATGCCTGAGAGCAGTTTGCAAGAACGTTTTCCTCAAGTAGTTTTTTTGATGTGAAATAATCACCCTGCATAACAAGCTCACGAGCCTGCTTGAACGCCTCGTTAGCGCCATCCTTACCCTGTGTTTTACGAGGGTAGCCTGACCAGAGTGTGTCAGAATTCATTGCAATGATTTCGTCAGTTGTTCTGCCGTAAACCATTGCGCCAAGTGAACCGTTGCCAAGAGGTAATGCCTCAAGCCAGTTCTTGGCCTGTGATTTGTAAAAAAGGTTTGTAGAATCTTTAATCATAATGGAACACCGCCAAATTAAATAATATTATTATAATAAACTAAAATTTATTTAAAATCAATATATTTTAATGCGTTTGGTGTTGTAAAATTGAATATTATGTGTTATATTCTTAATGGTTTATTCTTTAATAAGATGGGAGAATAAGGAAATGAAAACAGCATTTACCAAAATTGACGAAAACAAAATTAATTTTAAGGAATCCGTAAAGTATATGATAGATAAAATCACATACATTTGCGAAACAATCGGACCCCGTGCTCCCGGTAGCGCACAGGAGCTTTCTGCACAAAAAAATATGGCAGAAGACCTTGAAAAATGGTCTGATAAGGTTGATATTGAGGGCTTTACAGTTCACCGCCAGGCATTTATGGGCTTTATTCCTTTTACAGTTGCAATGGCAATTATTTCAACCTTCTTTTTCTTCACAAAACCCAACGTGAGCTTTATTCTTACATTATTTGCGTTTATTCCGCTTGTGCTTGAATTCCTTATGTACAAGCAATTTATTGACCCGATCTTCAAGGGTCACCCCTCACACAACGTTATTGCCACACGTAACGCGGCAGGGGAAACCAAGAAACGAATTATCTTTGTTGGTCACTCCGACTCACAGTATGAGTGGATCCTCAACTACAAGCTCGGCGGAACAGGTATGAAGCTTTTCCTTATTCCTGCCGTTGTTGGTCTTATAGCACAGTTTATTGCAAGCATCGTTAAAATCATTGTTGTTGACGTTAAGGGTATCACAACACCCGGCGCTGAAAAGTTCTTTCTTATTGTTGGCATCATTCTTTGTGTATTCCTTGTGCCTTACGTTGGCTTCCTTTTCTTCCAGAGCTACACAAAGAGTGTTCCCGGTGCAAACGACAACCTTTCAGGCTGCCTTTGCTGCATGAGTGTTCTTAAGCACCTTGCAGAAAGCGACGTTCGCTTTGAAAACACAGAGGTAAGAGTTATTCTTTCAGGCTCCGAGGAAGCAGGTCTTCGCGGTGCAAAGGCTTATGTAAAGGCTCACGAAGCAGAGCTTAAGGAGATTGAAACAGTTGTTATCGCGTGTGACACAATGCGCGACCTTAAGGATATGGCTGTTTATGACCGTGACCTTAGCGGCACCTTAAAGCACGATGCACAGGCAAAGGCACTCGTTAAAGAGGCTGCTCTCAACTGTGGCCACGACATTCCTTATGCATCCATTTACCTTGGTGCTTGTGATGCTGCTGCATTCACACAGAGGGGAATCAAGGCAACAGGCTTTGCTGCTATGGATCCCACACCACCCCGTTATTATCACACACGCCTTGACACACCTGAGATGCTTGTACCCGAAGCACTTGAGGTCGGCGCAAAAATTCTTCTTGAAACTGCATGTCTTTACGATGCAGAGGGATTAAAATAATTTTCACACTATGACCGTTGTTCTTTGGCAACGGTCATTATGGAGCATTTATGAATTATATTATAATGGACCTTGAGTGGAATAACACTTACTGCAAAAAGAAAAAGGGCTTTATGAACGAAATAATTGAAATAGGTGCCGTTATGCTTAACGAAAACCTTGAAATTGTTGACGTTTTTTCAACCTTTATCAAAGCGCAGCTTGGCAAAAAGCTTCATTCAAGAGTCAAAGAGCTTACAAACATTACAAATGATGATATCAGCACAGGTGTACCATTTTCACAGACTATGGCCCAGTTCCGTAAGTGGTCTGCAGGAAATGATAACGTAATCCTCACCTGGGGTGATACGGATATCCGTGTGCTCATTGAAAACTTCAAGTATTTCAACGGCATTTCCTTTATTCCGTTCCTCAACAATTACGTTAACCTGCAAAAATACGCTCAGGCGTTTATGAACATTTCAAAGGCTGACCAGATTGGTCTTTCTGCGGCTGCCGAAAAGCTTGGTATTGACGTTAACAGCTATTCGCTCCACCGCGCCCTTGATGACAGTCTGCTTACTGCTGATTTATTCAAGAAAATATACAACGAGCATATGCTGGCTTCCTACACGCTTACCTGTGATACTTCATTTTATTCCAAAATAACCTTCAAGCCGAAGGTTATTACTGATATAAACAGTCCGCTTATTGATAAATCAAAAATGCGCTGTCTTTGCGACGTTTGCGGCTCGGGCTGTGAGCGAATTACCGAGTGGCGCGTAATAAATCAGGCTTTCCGTGCAATCTTCTACTGCAAAAAGTGTAAGCGCAAAATCAGGTTTACAATAAGGTTTAAGGAATATTATGACAGAGTTGATATCAAATCTTCATCTGTACCTTTTATAGAAAAGAAAGAAATCACGGTTGTTGCCAAGGAAAGCTCTCCCGAGCAGCACACACCAACAGAAACAAAACCGGAGGAATAACAATGATAACACCCATTAAATTACAGCCTGTTTTCAAGGAGATAGTTTGGGGCGGTAATCGTCTCAAAAACGACTACGGCTTCCAGTCAGACCTTAACAATATTGCAGAGGCATGGATGCTTTGCGCACGCGAGGACGGCGACAACGTTATAGTAAATGGTGAAAACGCCGGCAAATCATTCACTGCATTCATCAAGGAAAACAAAGCGCTCCTTGGAGCAAAGGGTGCAGGCTACGAGGAATTCCCTTTACTTATCAAGTTCATTGACGCAAAAGCAGATTTATCTGTTCAGGTTCATCCCGATGACGACTATGCACGTGTTCACGAAAACAGCTACGGCAAAACCGAGGCTTGGTATATCCTTGATTGCGACGAGGGCGCACAGCTTATTTACGGCTTTAACAAGGAGCTTACAAGCGAGGAATTCAAAAAATCAATTGAAGACAACACATTCCTTGATTACGTTAACAAGGTGAACGTTAAAAAGGGTGACGTTTTCTTTATCAGCGCAGGTACACTCCACGCTATTGGTAGCGGTATTTTACTTGCAGAGGTGCAGCAGAACTGCAACACAACCTACAGAGTATACGATTATAACAGAATGGTTAACGGCAAGCCTCGTGAGCTTCACGTTGAAAAGGCTATTGACGTTACAGATACAGTTCCACCAACAAGGGGCGGTGATCCCGATAGCGCACCCGTAGTTAACGGTGATGCAACAGAGCAGGCGCTTTGCCAGTGTGAATTCTTTAAAATGGATACAATTGACGTTTGCGGAAAGCACGAGCTTGCGGTTACAGAGGAAAGCTTTGTTTCAGTTCTTGTGCTTGAAGGCGAGGGCAAGGTTAATGCTCTTGATACAAAAGCAGGTGACAGCTTCTTCCTTCCCGCAGGCAATTACAATGCTCTTATTGAGGGCAAAATCAAGGTTCTTATCAGCACTTTATAATTTCAAAAGGTGAGTTTATGTCATTGCTGACTGCTCAAAATTTAACATTTGGTTTTCTTGACGGCGTCTTGTTTAAAGGCGCCGCATTTAAGGTTGAGGATAATGACAGAATCGGATTGATTGGTGCAAACGGAACCGGCAAAACGTCGTTATTCAAGCTTATTACAGGTGAATATTCACCCACAGAGGGCGGTATTGTCAGAGGCAAGGACGTTCGCATAGGATATATGGAGCAGTACCTTGAGTGCGACGATAATCAAACCCTTTATGGTGAAGCCCTTACAGTATTCAACGACGTTATTGAGATGGAGCTTCAGCTTGCCGATATAAACCGTCAGCTCCTTGAAAGCAGTGATATTGCGCTTATTGAAAGGCAGCTTCGCTTAACCGATGAGATAGAACGACGTGATGGACTTATATATGAGGCAAAAACCAAGGCGTCGCTTCTTGGACTCGGCTTCAAGGAGGAGGACCTGACAGCACGTGTCAGCACTTTAAGCGGCGGACAACGTTCAAAGCTTTCACTTTGCAAGCTGCTTTTGTCAAATGCAAACCTGCTTTTGCTTGACGAGCCCACAAACAACCTTGATGTTGATGCTATCAACTGGCTTGAGGATTTCCTTATGAAATACCGAGGAGCTTTTATGGTCGTTTCTCATGACCGATATTTTCTTGATAAGGTAACCTCCGGAACAATGGAGATTGCTCACAACAAGATAATGCTCACAAAGGGCAATTACACGGTTTTCCAAAAGCTCAAGGCAGAGCGTGAGCTTACAATTGAGCGTGAATATGAGAAGGCTATTACCGAAATCAGGCGTATTGAGGGCATAATTGAACAGCAGAAGCGCTTTAATCAGGAGCGAAACTATATCACCATTGCAAGCAAGCAAAAGCAGATTGACAGGCTTAAGGAAGCTCTTGTTGTCCCTGACAAGGCACTTCAAAGCGTTAATTTCAGCTTCAAAACAGACCTTAGGGCAGGTGACGAGGTTCTTATTGTGGACGAGCTTTCAAAATCATTCCCCGGAAAGCCCTTGTTCAAGAATTTTGACCTCAAAATCTTCCGTGACGACAGAGTTTTCCTGTTAGGACCCAACGGCTGTGGCAAATCAACGTTTTTAAAGATTATTAACCGTGAGCAAATGCCGGATAGCGGTGCCTTCAGAATAGGCTCAAACGTTAAGATCGGCTATTTTGACCAAAATATTGACAAGCTTGATTCAGGTAAAACCGTGCTTGACGAGGTTTGGGATATGTACCGCTTTATGACGGAAACCGAGGTAAGAAATGCCCTTGCAGCATTCCTTTTCAGGGGCGAGGACGTTTACAAAAAGGTTTCGCTTTTAAGCGGTGGCGAGCGTGCAAAGATATCACTGTTGAAAATTATGCTTGCAAGGCCTAATTTCCTTATTCTTGACGAGCCCACAAATCACCTTGACATTACCTCGCGCGAGGTGCTTGAAAATGCACTTTGCGACTTTGACGGTACTCTGCTTGTAGTTTCCCATGACCGTTACTTCATAAACAAGCTTTCAAGCAGAATAATTCACCTGACTCATGACGGCGCGGTGAGTATTGACGGAAATTACGATAATTATCTTGCTTTCCGCGAAAATCAGCAGGCATCAGAGGTTAAAGCAGTTGAGAAAAAGCCTGCAGTCAATGATTATAAGCTTCGCAAGGAGCAGGCAAGCCTTGAACGAAAGCGCAAAACCCGTATTAACAAGCTTGAAACAGAAATCGGTGAGCTTGAGGAAAAAATACAGGAGCTGCAGGATACGCTTTCCACACCCGAGGTTTCGGCAGATTACGAAAAGCTTTTGTCAGTTACCGCAGAGCTTGACGAAAGCAAGAATTATCTTGACTCACTCTATACGGAGTGGGAGGAGCTGCAGACAGAAGAATAACAGCATATAACAAAGGTCACCCGCATATTTATTTGTGGGTGATTTTTTATGAATAAAAACAAAAAGGACTATCTCATTTATACTATCGGACTACAGGTAGTTATCTGCATACTTCTTTTCGGTGCGATTTTTGGCTTAAAAAAGGCAAATTCCGATATTTACAAAACTATTAAAGAGGAATATTTTGATAGCATCGGACAAAACGTTGATGTAAGAGAATATATACCAAGCGGCACGACAGAGCCACACATAACAGAACCCGAGGATACCACAACCGTAACCGACGTTATTGTTGATACTGCCGCTCCCACGGAGCCACCAACAATGCTTACTGCACTTGTGAACGGACAGGGTGGAGCCGATTATGAAATAAACGAGAAAAGCTCTATTCCCGACAACGTTTCTGTTAACAATTACACTCTCAGCCAGAATATGTTTTTGCCCTTAAAAGGGACTATAACCTCACCTTTCGGCTTGAGAACACATCCAATAAGTGGTGAGCCACGCTTTCACGCAGGGATTGATATTGCCGCTTCAACAGGCACGGCAATTTATAGTGCGTTTGATGGCGAGGTTGTTTTCGCAGGCTACGACCAATGGAACGGCAACTACCTTAAAATCAAGCACGAAAATAATATAATGACTGTTTATTGTCATTGCGAAAGCCTTTATGTGAAAAAAGGAGACACAGTCAAAATGGGCGAGAGAATCGCAGCTGTTGGCTCAACAGGCTCATCAACGGGTCCGCATCTGCATTTTGAGTTAAGAATAAACAACGTATCCTACGACCCGCAGCCTGCTCTTAAAACAGCAATAAATGAGGTTTAAGCTTGGTCGCACAGAGGTTTCTGTAAGCTTCTCGTTTTTTGCGTTGCTTTTGCTTTCAGCTACAACACGAAGCAGCGAAATTATCCGCCTTTCATTGATTACCTCGCTGCTTCACGAGTGCATACATCTTATTTTTATATTATTATTCAGCGGTAAAATTAAATCAGTCAGGTTTTCGTTTATGGGTGGTGAAATAAAAAGGGGAGATATATCCCTTACCGCCACCAAAGAGGCAGTCATAAGCCTGAGCGCACCAGTAACAAACCTGTTAATTGGCGCAGGCTTATACGTCTTAAATGTATATGAGCATTTTGCCATTGTCAATTTAATTATCGGCGCATTCAATCTGATACCATACGAAGGATTTGATGGCGGCAGAGCGCTGAAACGCTTACTTGAGGGTAGGGTTAACGAAAAAACGGCAAACAACGTAGCAATATTGCTGTCTTTTATAGCCTGCTTTACTTTCATAGCATTAAACGGTTACTTGCTCATAAAAAACAATGGAAATATTTTATTTCTCATTACAAGTGCAATTATGTTGATTTCATTGATAATTCGGTTGTTTTCGGGTTAAAAATAAGCGTTTGTTCAAATAATAATTATTAAGATTTTGTAATAATTGTTGCATATTTTTTTGTTTTGGTTATAATGTGCTTATGAGTAAATTGAATTACTCTGCATTAAAATAAAGCAAAATAAGATTTATATAAAGGTATTTTTATGGAAAAGCTTTTTAAATCGGAGAAATCCTTGAAACAGATTACTGCTATCCGCGAATTTTTGCTTACGGATAGATTTAAATTGATTTTATTTGCAATTGCAGGAATTTTCGCATTACTTCACTCAATGTACCCCAAGGAGCAATATCACATTTGGGGAACTGTTGTGCTTGCGTATATTTCGGGCTTTTGCTGGCTCTTTTCGGGTGATATTTTTGCAATGCTTACACCGGCATTGTTTACATATCTTATTGCCATACGATGCTACAACAGCTTGAATGACTTTATGAGTATATGGTGGTTGCTTGTTCCTGTTGTTGCTATGGCACTATTTAACATTATTGTTTATGCCAAAAAGCCTACCACCAAGGGCTCACAATTTAAGCCCATGCTTTTTGCTTCCATAGCCATAACCTTGGGCGGTATCGGCTTTATTTCACCAAAAGAGTATTTTGCGGGCTCCTCAATTTACCATATGCTTGGTATGGGCTTTGCAATGCTTCTGATTTATTGTTATTTATATGCCAAAATCGAGGTTGATAAGGAGCATTCACTTATAGAAGCCTTAACAAATCTTATGGTTGTTGTGGGTCTTTTTGCATCATTTATGGTGCTTGCACATTATATAATCAATATAGATCTTGTTCTTGAGCATGGCGGTATATTCTTTATAAGATGGCGCAATAATGCATCTACAATATTGATGCTTGCCACACCCTTTGCCTTCCTTATGGGCAACAAGAAGCCACACGCCACGATTTTTGCTTTTATTTTCTATATGGCAATGCTTCTTACGGGCTCTCGCGGCGGTATGGTCTTCGGATCAATTGAAATGGTTATGTGCATAGTTATGTTCGTGCTCTATGACCGCCGCAGACGTCTTGCATACGCCATTATTTGTGGCTGTGTTCTCTTTGGTGCACTTATTTTTGCTCCGCAGATTGTAGGCTTCCTGAACAACACGCTTGTTCGCTTGCTTGACGTTCTTAACGACTTCCTCCTTGGCGGTGCAGAGGCTGACCTTGAAACACGTGTTAAGCACTATGCACGCGGTATTGAGGATTTCCTTAACAGACCAATCTTCGGTACAGGTCTTGGTTATATGGGTAACCGTGATATCTTCAAAAACAAGGCAGGTGCTCTTTGCTGGTATCATTGCGAGCCCATTCAGATTGCGGCAAGCTTTGGTGTGGTTGGTATTGCAGCATTTGTATATCAGTTCTGCAAAAGAATGTCACTTATATGGAAAAAGGCAACGCTCTTTAATATGACAATTTTCCTGTCATACTTCAGCCTTGAAATGATGTCACTTGTTAACCCCGGCATCCTTTGTCCTATGCCGTACTTACTGCTCATCATCCTTTTCCTTATCATTGTTGAAAAGTGCGATGATGGAGAGGAGCAGGAAAAAATTCCCATACTTAAAAAGTTCAAAAAGGTGCTTGGAATTAAGAAAAAATCAAATTAGAGTGGATAAAGCGCATATTTCACCGTGTGTCACATTTGTTGATGCACGGTGTTATTTTTACTTGATTATTTAATGCAATTATTGTAAAATAATATTATATTTTATACGGAGTTGTAATTCTATGCTTAAAAACAAAATTGAAGGTATATTGCCACTTGTTCAGAAGCCTGCACGTTACACAGGCGGTGAGCTGAACTCTGTGGTTAAGGATAAAAACAGCATCGACCTCAGGTTTGCATTCTGCTTTCCCGATACATATGAAATCGGTATGTCACACCTTGGTATGAAAATCCTTTACAGTCTTATCAACAGTAAAGAAAACTATTGGTGTGAGCGCGTTTTTGCACCCGATACGGATATGGAAGCCGTTATGCGCGAAAAGGACGTTCCGCTTTTTGGTCTTGAAAGCCGCGATGCTCTTACTGACTTTGACGTTATCGGCTTTACGCTGCAGTACGAGCTTTGCTACACCAACGTGCTCAATATGCTTGACCTTGCCAAGGTGCCCTTAAGGGCCTGTGACCGAGGTGATACACTTGACGTACCGGTTGTTATAGCGGGCGGTCCGTGTATATGCAACCCTGAGCCTGTTGCAGAGTTCTTTGATGCGGTGCAGATAGGCGAGGGCGAGGAAATGATGATTGACTTCCTTGACCTTCTTAATGAATATAAAAAGCAGGGTAAATCACGTAAAGAGTTTCTTAAGGCTGCTGCACAAATAAAGGGTATCTACGTGCCCTCACTTTATGAAATCACTTACGACGACAATGGTATTGTGTCATCCGTTAAGCCCCTTGAAAATGCACCTGCACAGGTTGATAAAAGGGTAGTGCACAACCTTGACAGCATTTTTTATCCCGATAAATTTGTTGTGCCGTTTGTTGAAGTGGTTCACGACAGAGTTGTGCACGAAATCTTCCGTGGCTGCATCCGAGGCTGTCGCTTCTGTCAGGCAGGCTTCTGGTACAGACCAATCCGTGAAAAGTGTGTTGAAACAATCAGCAAGCAGAGCCGAAAATTGACCTGCACAAGCGGTTATGACGAGCTTTCACTCTGCTCACTTTCAAGCAGCGATTACACTAAAATCACCGAGCTTCTTGAGGAGCTTCTCGGTTGGGCTGTTCCACAGAAGGTTAACGTTGCTTTACCTTCACTCAGAATTGATAATTTCTCTGACGAGCTCAAGGAAAAGCTTGCTCTTGTAAGGCGCTCGGGTCTTACCTTTGCTGCTGAAGCAGGCACACAGAGAATGCGCGACGTTATCAACAAGAACATTTCCGAGGAGGAAATTCTTGATACCTGTCGCAAGGCGTTTGTTGGCGGCTGGACTGCTGTTAAGCTGTATTTTATGATTGGTCTGCCTACAGAAACCGAGGATGACGTTATCGGAATCAATCAGCTTGCACAGAAGGTTGTTGACGAATTCTACAATAACCCCGACAAGCCCAAGGGCAAGGGTGTAAGCGTAAGCGCAGGTGTTTCATCATTTGTTCCGAAGCCCTGCACACCATTCCAATGGGAGGCTATGGATACACGCGAGGAGCTTAAGCGCAAGCAGGCGCTTCTGCTTGAAACCTGCCGGACAAAGAAGGTAACCTTCCGCTTCCATAACACAGATTTAACCTTCCTTGAGGGTGTTTTCGCACGAGGCGACAGAAGATTGTCACGGGTTATTGAGGCTGCTTACCGCAACGGCTGCACCTTTGATAGCTGGGATGATAAATTCAATATGCAGGGCTGGGAGGATGCTTTCTCCGCTTGTAATATTGACCCCGAATTTTATACAAAGCGTAAGCGTGAATATACCGAGATTCTTCCTTGGGATCATATCAATTCAGGT
>JAGBTL010000201.1 GCA_017631355.1 Clostridia bacterium | reverse complement strand
GGTACAAGGAATATGGTGTAATTGAAGACCACTTTGCACGTGTAAACACTGCCCTTACAAGAGGCAAGCCTGTTGTTAAGGTTGGCGTTATCCACCCTGTTGAAAGCTTCTGGCTCCATTGGGGTCCCAATGATAAATCGGCTATCTTCCGCGATGGTCTTGATGAAAAATTCCTGTCACTTACAAAGTGGCTCCTTGAAAACTCAATTGACTTTAACTTTATAAGCGAATCACTCCTTCCCGACCTTTGCAAGGATGCAGGTGCTCCCCTTAAGGTTGGCGAAATGGAATATGACACAATTATTGTTCCCGGCTGTGAAACTCTGCGAGCAACAACCCTTGAAAGACTTGAAAAATTCCGCGAAAAGGGCGGCAGACTTGTATTCTTCGGTGCAGAGCCCACCCTGTGCGACGCAGTGGAATCCACACGCGGTGCCCAGCTTTATGCAAAGAGCGAGTGCTTTGACTTTACACGCTCTGCAGTGGTTTCAGCAATGGAGCAGGATAAGCTGCTTACCATCCGCCGTAGCGACGGAGTGCTGACAGATAACCTTATCTATCAGCTCCGCGAGGACACAGATTGCAGATGGCTGTTTATCTGCCACAATGAAGAGCCCTACAACAAGGACGTTGAAAGGGGCAGAGATATCCGAATCACCCTTGAGGGCGAATATGGTGTGCTTGTTTATGACACACAGAATGGCGATATTTACCCTGCTAACTTTGAAATCAAAAACGGCAAGACCATTATCAGCGAGCATCTTTATGCTTATGATTCACGCCTTTACAAGCTTGTGGCTCCCCATAGCGTTGCTCCTGTAAAGGCAGACAACGAGCCCCGACTTGAAGCTACCTCCGTTTTCGGTGGTGTTGACTACGAATTAAGCGAGGACAACGTTCTCCTCCTTGATATGGCAGAATTCAAGCTTGAGGGTGAGGCAGAATATTCACCCAAGGAGGAAATTCTCCGCCTTGATAACGTTTGCCGTGAAAGACTTGGCATCCGCGAGCGCGGCGGCGCAGTTGTTCAGCCCTGGGTTATCGGTGAAAAGGCCCCCATTTCAAGGGTTACACTCAAATACACCTTCAACAGCGAAATTGACTATGAGGGTGCTTGCCTTGCACTTGAGGACGCTGAAAAGGCTGAGGTTACACTCAATGGTGTACAGGCTGACAACACTATCCTCGGCAACTATGTGGATATTTCAATATTCAAAATCAGGCTTCCCAAAATTATTAAGGGAGAAAACGTGCTTACGGTTAACCTGCCCTTCGGTGAAAGCGCAAACCTTGAAAACGTTTTCGTGCTCGGTCAATTTGGTGTCAAGCTTTGCGGAACAGAGGCTACAATAATCCCCTTGCCTGCAAAAATCGGCTTTGGTGACATTACCACACAGGGCTTCCCCTTCTATGGCGGCAACGTTACGTATAAAATGCCTGTTGAGGTTAAGGACAACGAGCTTAAAATAGTGGCATCTGATTACCGCGGTGCACATGTCAAGGTAGCGCTTGACGGCAAGGAGCTTGGCAAGATTGTTTATCCGCCCTACTATATCAAGGCAGAGGCTGAAAACGGCAAGCACGTTGTTGACGTTACACTTTACACTCACAGATACAACAGCTTCGGTCCCGTTCACCTTGTTGACGTTAAGGAATCCTGGCACGGCCCCGATGCATGGCGCTCAGAAGCAGACAACTGGAGCTATGAATACGTTTTAAGACCTGTTGGTATCTTAAAAGCACCGATTATAGAATAAAAATAAGAGGCTTACTCCTTGCGGAGTGAGCCTCTGTTTTATTCGGTGATATAAATCCTGACGGATTTGTGATATACGCTTTCGCGTGTGATATATTGCTTACTCAATGTGATATATTTTGCTTCGCAAAATGTTTCGGGGCTACGCCGTAATTATAAAGCTGTCGCAAAACAAGCTTATTTATCACCATCAAACTGAATAATATCACAATATGAAATATACATTTCCTCGGTGTCAATTTGAGCCTGCTTCATCATTTCTATTCTTTTTATGTGATTAGGCTCATTGATTGCATCTGTAACAGCATTAAATAAATGTAAATACATTTTCTTATAAAGCTCATTCTCCATATTTATTCTCCTATAAAACAAAAAATGCGCAGCCGAAGCTACGCATGAAAAACACATAGCTTCTTAATGCTGCGACACAACTTCGACAAACTGCAAGAGAAAGCCAAAATAGAAGAATGTGTTTTTACCGAAAATAAAAACAATTCTCCTGCAATCTGTCATATTAAGTTGTGTCGCAAAATTAGTATATCACGGAATTCGCATAAAATCAATAAGTGAAAATGATAGAATAAAGAGATTGACAGCTCTACCTCTCTGTTTGAGAGAGGGGGACCGTCTTCCTATTTGTAGCTGTAATAATTCAATTCCCAAACGAGCCAACAACCAATTGACAAAACCAAGCCTGACGGACGGTGGAGAGTTGCCAACACGCAGTGTTTTGAATCGTAAGATTCAACGTTGATAAACTGAATGTTTATCGTATATATAATATGAAACAGCATACTTCTTGAAGCACAAAATTAAAAGCTATACTTTATTTTCCGTGGAATCAGAGATTCCAGACACTGCGTGTCGGCAACTCTCCACCACCCGACAAGCAATATTTCAACACGCAAATAATCACACGCTTATAACTAAAACAAAAACAACGGCTTAACAAAAAGGCGGTCCCCCTCTCTCAAACAGAGAGGTAGAACCGTCAACTACTTTATCGTTCTATTTTGGTTTATTCTTTGCGAGAGCTTTATAATCGCCAACGCAGTTCCGACACTTTGCATTTTGCATTTTGCACTCTGCATTTATAATCAACGCGTAGCGTTCCGAAATTTAAAATTTTAAATTATATTTTAGATAATTCGATAGTGCGCTTGTATGCCGATTTAACCGCATTCATCACATCTGCTCTGAATGCGCCGTCCTCAAGAGCCTTAACACCCTCAATGGTGCTGCCTGCAGGACTGCAGACTGCATCCTTAAGCTTGCCGGGGTGCTCCCCTGTTTCCATAAGCATTGTTGCGGAGCCCGCAAGTGTCTGTGCCGCATAAAGGAGCGCCTTGTCGCGGGGCAGACCGCATTTCACCGCACCATCTGCAAGAGCCTCGCAGAACATAAAGGCAAATGCGGGGCCACAGCCTGAAACACAGCTTGCCGCATCAATTTTATCCTCATCAATTCTGTCAAGAACGCCTGCAAACTGCATTGAGTTGAGGAAGCCCTGAACATCCTCCATTGAAACGAAGTCGTTTGTGGTATAAAGAATCATACCCTCGCCTACTGCAACGGGCATATTGGGCATAATTCTGATTACGGGACAGTCCACCTGTGCCATCTGTGTGATGCTTTGTGTGGAGATGCCTGCCGCCATTGAAACAAGAACAAAATCTGTTGTTCTTTCCTCAAGGACAGGGGCAATTTTTGCAAAAAGCTCCTTTAACATCTGTGGCTTTACGCCAAGGAAGATGTAATCACAATTAAGCACGATATATTCTGCATCTGCTACGTTAACGTCAGTTTCGTCGGCAAATGCTTTTATTTTTTTGCTGTCAACGTCAAAAACAAATATGCTTTCTGCACCGACTGCTTTAATTGCGGCACGTGCAAGTGCGCCACCCATATTACCGCAGCCTAAAAAACCGATTTTTGTCATATTGAATCAACTCACTCTTAACGAATTTGTCCTGTACCCTTGATGATGTACTTGTATGTTGTAAGCTCCTTAAGACCCATTGGTCCGCGTGCGTGAAGCTTCTGTGTGGAAATGCCCATTTCACAGCCCAAGCCAAACTCACCACCATCGGTGAAGCGTGTTGAAGCGTTTACGTAAACTGCAGCACTATCAACAGACATACAGAAAAGCTTTGCATTTGCGCGGCTTTCGGTAATAATTGCCTCGCTGTGTCCTGTTGAGTGAAGGGAAATGTGCTCAATAGCCTCCTCAACACTGTCAACAATTTTAACTGCAAGCACGTAGTCAAGGAACTCTGTGTCAAAATCATTCTCACCTGCAGGAGTGCCCTCTATAATTTCAAGTGCACGCTCATCAAGGCGAAGCTCAACAGGCTTAAGACCCATTGCCTCACGGATGCCGCAAAGACGCTCCTTAATAAGGGGCAGCATCTGATCATAGATAGCACTGTGAATAAGCAATACCTCACAGGCGTTGCAAACAGAGGGTCTGCTTGTTTTTGCATTTTCGACTATGTTAAGTGCCTTTTCATAGTCAACCTTTTTATCAATGTAAATGTGGCAAATGCCTGTGCCTGTCTGAATGCAGGGCACCTTTGCATTTTCTGTACAGGCCTTTATAAGACCTGCGCCACCACGGGGAATAAGCAAATCAACGTAGCCTACTGCATTCATAAGCTCGTTTGCGCTCTCACGGGTTGTGTCCTGCACAAGGTTAATAAGTGTTTCAGGAAGGCCTACCCTTGCAAGTCCCATGCGCATTGCTCTTACAATAGCATCTGCAGATCGGAAGGCCTCCTTACCGCCACGTAGCACACACACGTTACCGCTCTTGAGTGCAAGTGCGGCAGCATCTGAGGTTACGTTGGGTCTGCTTTCATAAATAATTGCCACAACGCCCATAGGAACAGCTGTTTTTTCAACAAGTATGCCGCTGGGGGGCACAACTGTCTGGAGAACCTCGCCAACAGGATCGGGAAGCTGTGCTACCTGACGGATACCCTCTGCCATACCGTTGATTCTTTCCTCAGAAAGAGCAAGTCTGTCAAGCATTACCTCGGAAATTGTATCCTTGGCAGCCTCAAGGTCCTTTTTATTTTCGCTTAAAATTTCCTCCTGATTTTCAATGAGGGCATCTGCCATTGCCAGAAGAGCATTGTTTTTTGCTTCAGCATCAAGTGTGCAAAGGACTGCCTTTGCTTTCCTTGCTTCGATTAAAATTTCCTGTGTAGTCTTCATAATATTATCTCTATCTCTTCCTTGCTAACAAATTTTGTTCCTACCTTTTTGCCATCCACAATGTCATAGAGCACAGCGGGTGCGGAGCCGTTTGCAATTACCACGTCGGTGCCTCTTGCAATACACTTTTTGGCAGCTGAAAGCTTTGTTGCCATACCACCTGTGCCAAGTCCGCTTCGGCTCTTGCCGCCGAGTGCTTCAATTTCGGGAGTGATTTCCGTTATTGTATCAATCAGCTTTGCAGAAGGGTCCTTGTGGGGGTCTGCTGTGTAAAGACCATCAATGTCAGAAAGGAGCACAAGCATATCAGCGTGCATGCTCACAGCAATAATTGCACCAAGGGTGTCATTATCACCAACTGAAATTTCATCGGTATTTACCGTGTCGTTTTCATTGATAATGGGGAGTACGTTAAGCTCCAGCAGGCGGTTCATTGTGTTTTTGATGTTGTGGTATCTTGTGGGGTCCTCAAGGTCAAGGCCTGTAACAAGAATCTGTGCAACGGTGTGGTTATACTCTGAAAAGAGCTTGTCATAAGCATACATAAGCTCACATTGTCCCACTGCCGCTGCAGCCTGCTTTGTGGGCATATCGGTGGGCTTTTCCTTAAGGGAAAGCTTGCCTATACCCATACCAATAGCGCCTGAGGAAACAAGGATTATTTCGTGACCTGCATTTTTAAGGTCAGAAAGCACCTTGCAAAGCTCCTCAACGTGCCTTATATTTATACATCCCGTGCTATGTGCAAGGGTGGATGTTCCTACTTTAACTACAATTTTCATAATGATTACTCCGATTTAGCATCTGCAGACTCATCGCCTGTTCTGCTCTTAAGCTTTGCCGCTCTTGAAACTGCAAGGTCATTCATCATCTGATCCTTAACCTTGCCGTCAACGTTGAAGAAGGCTAATGATACTGCCTTACCGATTCTGCCGATAGCAGGTGCAAGGGTGAATACTGTCCAGATAGCCTGAAGCATTGTTGGGTCTGTCTGAGGAACAACAACGCCATAGGAGTTGATAAGCGGCTCATATTTGATAGCGG
>JAGBTL010000200.1 GCA_017631355.1 Clostridia bacterium | reverse complement strand
TTTTCAAGGTTCGTTCGCTCTCTCGTTCGGGCTCCCCTCACGCGAGTGCCTTAAGATAATATCACAATCATCTCGCTTTGTCAACATCTTTTTTTAACTTTTTTACACCTTTTTTACACCCTCCCGGGTCGTTCGGTGTGTACTCTGTTAAAAGTGTTCTGAGGGCCTCTCTGTTAACAAAAACCTCAGCGCCTCAGGAACGTTATTAAGTTGTCAACGGGTTTGTATTATACATAAGGATGCCCCAAAAGTCAAGCGTTATTTTCAAAAAAATTCAATATTTTTTTGATTATTTTTCAAGTCACAATATATTGTGTTTTGACAGCTTTTGCACCACAATTTTCCTGTTCAGAAAATTGTCAAAACAATGTATAAAACAAAAAACGGTGCTTATTCTATTAAAAACAATATAACGAGGTGTACTATGAAAGGTAATTTTAACCTTCCCTTTAAAAGCCGGAATATACATTCCCCTGTGTTTAAAACAATAAGCATTGTGCTTTCGGTGGCTATTATAATTTGTATAGGTGGACTTGCTATTGCCAAGGGGCGCTCATCCTCCACGGTTGAGGTTTTGTCTAAAATCGGCTCCCGCGGAGATGAGGTCCGTCGCATTCAACAGAAGCTTAAAACCCTCGGATTCTTTGAGGGTGCAGTTGACGGCATTTATGGAGTCAAGACCCAGAGTGCCGTAAAACGATTTCAGAAGTCTGTGGGCATTACCGCAGACGGTATAGCGGGTAGCAAAACCCTGTTATACCTCGGCCTTGGTGACAGCACCTCCTCAGGAAGTGGCGGATACAGCTCCTCCGACGTGTATCTGCTTGCCAAGGTTATTGCCGCTGAGGCTCGCGGCGAAAGCTACACAGGTCAGGTTGCCGTGGGTGCAGTTGTGCTCAACAGAGTTGACTCTGCTTCATTTCCCGATACAGTTTCAGGTGTGGTTTATCAGAAGGGCGCCTTTTCTGCCGTAACGGACAGCAACTGGAGCGTATCCCCGACAGCCGACTCTCGCAAGGCGGCACAGGACGCCATAAACGGCTGGGACCCCACAGGCGGTGCCCTGTACTATTACAACCCGGCAAAAACCTCCAACCAATGGATTCGTACACGCCCTGTAATAACAACAATCGGCAAGCACGTTTTTTGCCGATAGTCCTATACTATTATATTATATATACACGCACCGTTTTAAGCTCCCTCCCCCACGCGGAACGGGGAGCTTTTTTGAGATAGGACAGCTGCCATGACGCAGCTTTTGTCCCTTGAAGGTGAAGCTATGCTTTAGCCCAACCTTCTCCACCCCAAAAACTTTGTTATTTTTTCAACAAAAAGCCCTAAATTACTTGATAAAAATTCCAATTTATAGTATGATAAATTGGGGAAAATTGGAGGGCATATATTTATAGTATATTTGTATATATACTATTATATATATCACCCTTCCTTAAGAATATATTCCTTTACGCAATTATGCAAACTATTATTAAAAGGAGAAAAGCAAAATGCAAAAGGTTCAGTTTACCGAAACCGTGCTGCGTGACGCTAACCAGTCACTTATCGCAACACGTATGAAATTCAGCGAGTTTGAGCCCATCCTTTCAGAGCTTGACAAGGCAGGCTACTACTCTTTGGAGTGCTGGGGCGGAGCTACATTTGACTCTTGCCTTCGTTACCTCAAGGAAGATCCCTGGGAGAGACTCAGAAAAATCAAAAAGGCTTGTCCTAACACAAAGCTTCAGATGCTCCTCAGAGGTCAGAACCTCTTAGGCTATCATCACTACCCCGATGACGTTGTTCGTATGTTCGTTAAAAAGAGCGTAGAAAACGGCATTGATATTATCAGAATTTTTGACGCACTCAACGACGTTAAGAACATAGAGGTTGCTGTTGATGAAACAGTTAAGAACGGTGCTATTGCATCAGGTGCTATCTGCTACACAATCAGCCCCATTCACACACTTGACTCTTACGTTGAGCTTGCTAAAAATATGCAGAGCCTTGGCTGCCAGACAATCGCAATCAAGGATATGGCAGGTATCCTCAGCCCCGCAGAGGCATACAAGCTTGTATCATCACTTAAGGATGCTGTTGACCTTCCCATTGTGCTCCACACACATTGCACAACAGGCCTTGGCTTTATGACATGCCTTAAGGCTGTTGAGGCCGGCGTTGACGTTATTGACACCGCTATTTCAACAATGTCAGGCGGTACAGCACAGCCCGCAACAGAAACACTCAACTACACTCTTTCAGAGCTTGGCTATGAAACAGGTCTTAATTCTGATGCTCTCAGAAACATTGCAGACTTCTTCAAGCCCATCAGAACAGAGGCTCTCGAAAGCGGTCTTCTTAACCCCACAGTTCTTTGCACAGATGCAAAGGCGCTTGACTATCAGGTTCCCGGTGGTATGCTTTCAAACCTTGTTGCTCAGCTTACTGCACAGGGCAAGATGGACAAGTTTGACGAGGTTCTCCTTGAAACTCCCCGAGTTCGCGAGGATTTAGGTTATCCTCCCCTTGTTACACCCATGAGCCAGATGGTTGGTGTTCAGGCAACAAACAACGTGCTTGCAGGCGAACGCTACAAGAACGTTTCAAAAGAGGTTAAGGCTTACCTTAAGGGCGAGTACGGTAGTGCTCCCGGCAAGGTTAACGAGGACGTTAAAAAGCAGATTCTCGGCGACGAGGCTGAAATCACAGGCAGATTTGCAGATACACTTGAGCCTGCATTTGAAGCAGCAAAGGCTGAAATCGGCAAAAAGGCAAAGAGTGATGAGGACGTTCTTTCCTACATCGCATTCCCCACACAGGCGGAAAGCTTCTTTGATTACCGCGACGAAATGGCATCAAAGACATACAGCTACGAATTCAAGGCTATTGATTAAGGAGGAATTTATATGACATTTCTTCCTTTAATGACAATATCAGAGGCTTTGAGCACATCCAGCCTCGGCTTCCTTATTGTGCTTATCGTTCTTGCGGTGCTTGCTATTTTTGTTAAGCTCATCACAGGCGTTGCAGGCGGCAAAAAAGGAAAGTCAGAGCAGGCTCCTGCGGAAGCAGCTGCACCTGTTGCTGAAAAGACTGTTGAGGCTGCACCCGCTGTTGCGGAGGAAAAGGCTGTCGAAGAGCCCACAATCCCACACATTCCCGGTTACGTTGTGCTTGACGGTGTGTCTGAGCAGGATGCTGCTGTTGTTATGGCTATCACATCACACAAAACAGGCATTGACCTTAGCCACCTTGACTTCAAGTCAATTAAGCGACTTAACCAGAACCCGGTGCTTGAAAACATTGAGGAGCAGGATGCCGCTGCCATTATGGCAATCACCTCTGATAAAACAGGCATCCCCCTTGAAAACCTTATATTCAACTCAATTAAATTAGTGGAGGATTAAGATATGAAATACAATGTTACATTAAATGGTAAAATTTACGAGGTTGACGTTACAGAAAGCGATGCAGTAGTTACAGGCATTTCACAGGTTCCTGTTGGCGCTGTTGTTGCTGCTCCCGCTCCTGTTGCAGCTGCTCCTGCACCCGCTGCAGCTCCTGCTGCTGAGGCTCCCGCTGCTCCTGCTGCTCCTGCTCCTGTTTCAGCAGACGGCACACAGGTTAAGGCTCCCATGCCCGGCACAATCCTTGCTGTTAAGAAGAACGTTGGCGATGCTGTTAAGGCCGGCGACGTTATCATCGTTCTTGAAGCAATGAAAATGGAAAACGACATTGTTGCTCCCTGCGACGGTACAGTTAAATCAATCAACGCTCCCAAGGGCACAACAGTTAACACAGACGACGTTCTCGCTGTTATCTGATTATAATCAAACAATGGGGGGAAAGATATCTTTAAGGATAACCTTTCCCCTTATATTTTACTGCATTTTTGCATTAGTTTATTTTTAAAGGACTGATTATCATAGATATTTCAACTATTTTAACCAATCTTTGGGAGCAGTCAGGTCTTGCATCAATTCAAATAGAAAACGCTATTATGATTGGCGTTGCAATATTCTTTCTGGTCCTCGCTATCAAATTCAAATTTGAGCCACTTTTGCTTGTTCCTATTGCCTTCGGCATTCTCCTTGCAAACCTCCCCGGTGCAAACATTATGTTAGATACCACCGGCGGTGAATTGGGAAGCTATGGTCAAGCAGCGGTAGAGGGTGCTCATTGGTTTGATTCCGGTGTTCTTCGTATTTTGTACGTTGGCGTTAAATCAAGCCTGTTCCCCTGCCTTATCTTCCTTGGTGTTGGTGCTATGACCGACTTCGGCCCCTTGCTTTCTAACCCCATAAGCCTTCTTCTTGGTGCTGCAGCACAGCTTGGTGTTTATTTTGCATTTATTATGGCTATCGTGCTTGGCTTTGCTCCTGAGGAGGCAGCATCTATTGCTATTATCGGTGGTGCAGACGGCCCCACAGCCATCTTCCTTACTTCAAAGCTGGCGCCACATCTGTTGGCACCCATTGCCCTTGCGGCATATTCATATATGGCGCTCATCCCGCTGATTCAGCCGCCTATTATGAAGGTGCTGACAACAAAGAAAGAGCGTGAGGTCAAGATGACTCAGCTCCGCAAGGTTTCAAAGACAGAGAAAATTGTTTTCCCTGTTATTGTACTTGTTCT
>JAGBTL010000199.1 GCA_017631355.1 Clostridia bacterium | reverse complement strand
TAGTTTTAGAGACGGTTTTTGGAAAGAAGCCACTTTAACCTATAAAAACGAAACAATAAAAATAATAAATATTCATTTATCGAATTATTTTAATGAACAGTTCCGTTTTTTATTAACCAAATATCTATACGATTTAGAAAAAAGTTTTAAAAATGTATTATTACTTGGTGATTTTAATACAGCAGAATATCATCAAGCGGAAGCACCAAACACATGGGCTCAAGCGATGTATCACACAATTACAGATATATTTAATTATAAAGAACTTTTTGCAGATAATGAAACTTTAGAAAACCCCCACCACACCCTTGTTTACACACACAAAAATGGTGAAGAGACGGCAAAAAAGTTAGACCATATTTTTGTTTCACCCAAATTATACATCAAGTTACGTGAATGGGGTTTTAGGGTTCGCTATATTGATGAAGTTAATATAAATAAAGAAAAGCTTCAAAACAATAAAAAAGACACTATATCGTGCAAAATAGAAGCTTTTACTGACCATTCTGGAATATTCTTGGAAATTGGAACTCTTATTAATCCTTAATTTCAAACATTCTACTTTTTAATGGTGGGTCTATCGTTTGATAGACTCACCTTTTGTTTTTGAATTATATTCATTTCAATTTTGGGTAATCAACAATTTATATACAATAAAAAAAGAACGCAAAATGCGTTCACTACAGGTAGGTTTGTTGCTTGCGACAGCTTATAATGTTCGGAAGCGGAGCTTCCCCGAAACATTTTACGTAGCAAAATATATCGTATTGCGTCAGCAATATATCGCAAATCCGAAGGGATTTATATCCCACGCGTTAGCGTATATCGCACCTTTCAAGGCAAGGTTAAATGCTTTTTTAAACTCTCCACCACCCGACAAGCATTACTTTTATACGAAAGTAATCACACGCTTATAACTTAAAGAAAACATCCACTTGACAAAAAGGTGGTCCCCCTCTCTCAAACAGAGAGGTAGAACCACCAACCGCTTTACTGTTTCATATTTAATTTTGTGTTCGGATTATTTTATGTAGAATTATTTTACAACCTTTTCACCGTCAAAGATTACGATGCCGAAGCCGGAGCCTGTTTTGCCACCGCTGAGAACACGCTGCTTGAATGCACGGTAAAGCGAGTTATCCTCGGGCCACTCCTCGGGCTTTTTGTAGCCTGCGCCACCGTAAAGGCGCCACGCATCGTTAAACTCATCTTTCTCGTTGCTTTCGAGAATAATGAAATCATCCATAAAGCGAAGCACGTTTGACTTTTCAGGAAGAAAATCATAGTGACCCTTGTAAAGGAGCCATGAGCCACACTTGAAAATCATAAGACCGTCGGGTCTGCGGTGCTCCTTAAAGAACTCGTAAGCCTTTTTATATGAATCAATACGAACGTCGTCTGTAAGTGAAACACCTGACCAGGGAATGTGGAAGCCAAGAACCTCTTCATCCTTTTTGATGGTGATACCGCTTTCGGTTGTATAATCCTCGCGGTCAAAGTCAGAATATTCAAACTGGAAGCGACCCATACTGTAGCGCATCATACGGAAGAAGCCGTCAAACCAGCTTGCAACGAATGAGCCGTAAACGCCCTTACAGTCAAGGCACTCGTTGAACTTATACTTCATGTCCATCATTGATTCCCAATAAATATCCTCGCTGATGCCCTCTGCCCTGTATCTTTCAAGGAGAACCTCGTTGCAAATCATAAAGAACACCTAGTGAAGGGTATATTCGCTGATACCCATTTCATTTGCAAGTGCTGTAAGCTCTTCAAGGCGGGGACCGATGTCGTGTGCCTTGGGGAACATATACTCGTTATAAATTTTATTGAATTTTTCAAGATATTCCGCATTGCCCTCAAATGCCTTAACAGTATCCTCAAAAACAGTTACTGCCTCTGCAGGGATGTCTAATTTTTTACAGAATAAATAAAAATGCTCGTTTAAATAGCTCATTGTAAATTCTCCTTTAGTTTCTGAGACTGTTAAGGGGAGCAGGAATTCTGCCGCCTCTGTGAATGAAATCAACACTGCCCTCACCGTGAACAGGCATAACGGGTGCAGTACCCAAAAGACCGCCCATTTCAATGGAATCGCCCACGCTCTTGCCGGGTGCAGGGATAATTCTGACAGCAGTTGTTTTGTTGTTTATCATACCGATTGCAGCCTCGTCGGCAATAATTGCAGAAATTGTTTCTGCCGAAGTATCACCGGGAACGGCAATCATATCAAGACCAACCGAGCAAACACAGGTCATAGCCTCTAATTTATCAAGTGTAAGCACGCCCTTTTCAGCCGCTGCAATCATACCCTCATCCTCTGAAACAGGAATGAATGCACCTGAAAGACCTCCAACGCTTGAGGATGCCATAACGCCACCCTTTTTAACTGCATCGTTAAGGAGTGCAAGTGCCGCTGTTGTTCCGTGTGTACCGCAAACCTCAATGCCCATTTCCTCAAGGATTCTCGCAACAGAGTCGCCTACTGCAGGGGTGGGTGCAAGGCTGAGATCAACAATGCCGAACTCTGCGCCAAGTCTTTTTGATGCTTCACTTGCCATAAGCTGACCCATACGGGTAATCTTGAAGGCAGTTTTCTTGATTGTTTCAGAAACGACGTGGAAGGGCTCGCCCTTAACCTCCTTAAGTGCATTGTAAACAACACCGGGGCCTGAAACACCAACGTTTATAGCACATTCGGGCTCACCAACACCGTGGAAGGCACCTGCCATAAAGGGGTTGTCCTCTACCGCATTGCAGAAAACAACAAGCTTTGCACAGCCGAAGCCGTCCCTGTCCCTTGTGATATATGCAGCCCTCTTAATGGTTTCACCCATCAGCTTTACGGCATCCATATTGATGCCTGCCTTTGTGGAGCCAACGTTTACTGATGAGCAAACGAAGTCGGTTGTTGCAAGTGCTTCGGGGATTGACGCAATAAGTCTGCGGTCACCAATGGTAAAGCCTTTCTGCACAAGTGCAGAGAAGCCACCGATAAAGTTTACTCCGCAAGCCTTTGCCGCATCATCCATAGCACGGGCAAAGATAGAATAGTCCTCAGTTTCACACGCCTCTGCCGCAATTGCAATGGGTGTAACTGAAATGCGCTTGTTGATAATGGGGATACCCATTTCGCGCTCTAAATCCTCGCCTGTTTTAACAAGATTTTCGGCATATTTTGTGATTTTGTCATACATTCTCTGTGCACAGATTTTAGCATCGGGGTGTGCGCAGGAGCGCAACGAGATACCCATTGTAATGGTACGGATATCAAGGTGCTGATTATCTATCATATTAAGGGTTTCTAATATTTCGCGTTGGTTAATCATAGTCCACCTCAGATTTTATGCATTGCATCAAATACTTCCTCGCGCTGGATACGGATGCTGACACCAAGACGCTCGCCCTCATCATTGAGAGCATCTACAATTTTGTCGTAGCCAACGTTTGCACAGGAAATATCAACAAGCATGTTCATAGTGAAAATGTTGTTGTGTAAAACTGTCTGACTGATGTCAAGGATGTTAACGTTAACTGTCTGCAGAGTGTTACAAACACCTGCCATAATGCCAACCTTATCCTTGCCTACAACTGTAATAATCGCATTCATAGGGAATACCTCTTTTTTTAAAATCATTCATTTTATTCTATCACATTAAAATTCATAATACAATAAATAGACAAAAAAATAATGGGAGCAATCATAAAAATGACTGCTCCCAGCTTTTGATTCAATTAGTTAAGCTCACCATAAAGGAAGCCGAAAATGTCAAGGCTCATAAGGAACTTAACGATTGTGTCCGGAATGATGCTGAGAATCCACCAGAAGTCCTTTGCCTGCTTTGCTTCGCTTTCAGGTGCATCCTCATACTCAAGAAGAATAGCCTGAGTATAAACGATACCGCCCTCACCGAGGATTTCTGCACGAACGTAGGTGCCGATTTCATCGCTGTAATCGTCAAGGTCAATTGCGTCGCCCCAAGCAATTGTCTTGCCGTTTGAAATCCAGCGAACACAATACTCGTTTTCAACGTCAAGCACGATGGCATCGTTATCCTCATCAACGATAACAGAATTCACCATAGGAGCGTCAACGTCATAGGGTGCCTCATACTTTGCATTGTAATCCTCTGCCTGTCTGTCAAGGATATCAGCTGCCATTGCCTGTGCCTCTGCAGAGCCGTTTTCAAGGAGATAATTTGCATATTCCTGAAGCTCGTTGTGGTTACCAAGGCAACGGCTTGCGGCAAAGAATTCACCGTTCTGCATACAAGCCTTAAGGTTTTCGGATGTATTTGCAGGCATAAGCATTCTTGTGTAGCCTGTATATGCCGCTGTTGTTCTGTGAGCGTCACTTGTTGCGATTGCAAACACGTTTTCACCGGCAGGAGTAAGGTCCATAAGCATAATGTCCCAAAGCTTTCTGTCGTGGCGTGTTCTTGAGTCGCCCTTTGAGTTGATGTCAATACCGATGCATGAGGGATATGTCTTAATAAGGTTTTCAAACTTATCAATGTAATACTCGTAGCCCTCGCCGTAAGCATCCTCGGTGTACTTTTCATCACGTGCATTTGTGTACTCACCGGGGTGGTTGATAACTGAAAGACCGCCAAGCTCATCTACTGCCTTGATGGGTGTTTCATAGTCGCTTGTGCCACCAACAATGCCGTGACCATAATCAACAAACCAGCTGTTTACGTGAGCATTGTTAAGTGATGTGGGGTTGTTTTCAATAGCATAAGGAACACGGAGCATCTTCTGACCCATTGTGCCGTCCTCTGCTACCTGATAGTAGTAGTCATCGCCGTTTTCGTTAACAACGTTGTACTCAAGGCCCTCAAAGGTAAGGCCTGTATTGTCAAGGTCAACGATTTCAGCATCGGGGTTCTTAAGACCAAGGAAAAGTCTGAGCTCAGGAACAATAACCTGCTCTGTCCAGCTGTAATCTACTGTACCGTGGTCTGAAACAGCATAAATATCAAAGCCGTAATCGTAGTTTGTTTCAACCATCTGCTTAAGAGTGCTGTCACCGTCAGATGCAGTTGTGTGAGTGTGAAGGTCAGCCTTGTACTGATTCCATGACCAGTCAACGTTTTCATAGGGGCTGGTGATGGTGTAGTCAATATCAGTGCTTGCTGCAAAGCCAACTGTTGACATAACGCCTGCAAGAATAGCAACTGTGCAGATAAGTGCTATAAGCTTTCTTGTCTTTTTCATTTTTATCTACCTTTCTTTAACAAGGGATACTACCACATTATGATAGTAGTTTATATTATTGTAATACTTTACCATATTAAATTCAATGAACAAATTGAATAAATTTATCGACATATTTTTATTATAATGTTCAAAAAGAGACGCAAAAAAGAGTCCGGATAATTCCGGACTCTTAAATTAATCAATTGTTAAATCAGTCCTTGATTTCAGCAAGGAGGTCCATATATGCGCTAACAAATGATGAACCTGCTGAAGGTGTAAGAACGTTAACCTCTTCATTCTCTGAAAGGAGTGAGTGATACTCGTTGTCACGGAGAACGTAGCCGGCCTGATCGTTCATAAGACCGAACGCAAGAACTGTGTCGCAATCTGTAACGTCCTTAAGTGCGGGCATGCTCCAATCGTCGCCGATCCAGCCTGCTTCGCCTGATTCGGGACCGCCGTAGATGAGAATGGGATCAAACTCACCGGGGCAAAGGAATGTACCAACCTTGTAGCTGTCGCCACCCAATTCCATGTAACCGATTTCAGTAATCATCTTGTAGCCTGTGCCTGACTTAACGATAACTGCGTTAAGAATATCCTCACGTGCTGCAAGTGTAAGAATCTGGTTTTCAACCTCAAGAGCAACCTCCTGATGTGCGATGTTGAGAACGGGCTCAAGCTCAACCTCATCAGCGGGGTCAATATCCATAACTCTCTTTGCAACTGAATAACCATAGTCCTTAAGGTCAAAGTCATTCTTTGTGTTTTCGGGAGTGTTCATCTTGTACCAAGCGTCAACAGTTGCTGCATAATCCTGTGCATCCTCTGTTGTGAATTCGCTGTCATCATCTGCAACAGTCTTTTTGCCGCATGAAGGACAGCTGATTTCATAAATGCCATCCTCTGTTGCAGGCTTGGAAATTTCAGCAACCTCCTGACACTCAAGGCAAAGGCGAACTGTGCGCATACCGATAGCAAGCTCTGCACCGAGAACGAATACTACGTTTGCGCCTACGCCATCGTTAGCTTCCTTATTGATAGCTTTTTCAATGTAGTAGGGGTAGTCAGCTGTAAGAACGTCGCCGCCAGCACCGTTACCTGTACAGTGAACTGCTGCCTCAAGAATCCATGTTTCCTTAGAGCCATCTTCAGGAACAAAGCGAAGTCTGTTGATGTTGGGATCAAATGCCTGAGGATCACGCTTATCTCTGATGTAGTCAGAAATATCTGCTGCACCGTAGTAAAGCTTACCGGGCTCCATAGACTTAACAGCCTTCTTGATAGCGTAAACTGTCTTTGTGTAGAGGTTCTCCATAAACTCAGCATTCTTCTGAACCTTCATGCTCTCGATAAGGCCGCCTGATGCAGCGTTACCTGTGTTTGCAAGGAGACCCTGAAGAAGAGGAATGTTCATACCAAGGGTATCAATACATGAGTGCTGGTGAAGAACTGAAACGTTGAGAGATTCAATGTTGTTAGCTGCAGCAAACTCAGCAAGTCTTGCGCGGATTTCTTCAACGTCGCCACGGGGAAGGCCGAAGCCGTCGATAACTGCGTGAACAACTGTGCCGCCAACACCATCGTTGATTGCGTAAACGCGAACACGCTGATCGTCAAGAACCTGTGAGGGTACACGACCTGCAGCAATCTCAAGTGAGCCTGCAAGGAAGTACTTGCCGTTCATAACGTTAACACCGTCAAGAAGTGAAACGCCTGCATAGCCAAGATTCCACTCAGATGCACCCTTTACGTCGTAATCAAACTCTGTGTCACCTGTGTAGAAGTTGTCTGCCTGATAATCCTCTTCAGTATCCCAGCTGCCTTCGTAACCGGGCCAATACATATTGAGGTATGACAGAACAATGTGAATAAGTCTGTCAATGATATAGTTAAATACGTTTTCAACACTTGTTTCGGGGAGTGAAATGTCAGCAGCACCAACAGGAACTGCAACTGCCGAGAAACAAAGTATAAGTGACAGTATAACTGCCAAAACCTTTTTGCTCATAGGAAAGCCTCCTTATAATTATACACATTGATTATATATCCTTTTTTGTCAATAATCAATAACTATTTCCATTGCCAAGGCTTCTTTGGTGTTTTTTGACAATATTTTTTCTTGTTTTTTGGTAAGTTTGCCTTGTTATCTTCAATTTATTTGCATTTCATATTGAAAAAAGTATAACAAATATGTATAATGGTATGGATTGAGGCATTAAGGAGATGAAATTATGGCAAAACGTGAAGGCTATATCTCATGGGACGAGTTCTTTATGGGCGCAGCAGTCCTCTGTGCAAAGCGCAGTAAGGACCCTAACACACAGGTGGGTGCCTGTATTGTAAATGGTGAAAACCGCATTCTTTCCGTTGGCTATAACGGCTTCCCCTCAGGCTGCAATGACGATACCTTCCCCTGGGACAGAAGTGCCGACGATTCCTACGACACAAAATATCCCTACGTTTGCCACGCGGAGCTTAACGCTATACTCAACTACCGCGGCGGTAATCTGTCAGGCAGCCGCATTTACGTTGCCCTCTTCCCCTGCAACGAGTGTGCAAAGGCAATTATCCAGAGTGGTATTTCCGAGGTTATTTACCTTTCCGACAAATATGCGGACACATCCTCAACAAGGGCATCCAAGCGCATGTTTGATGCTGCAGGCGTTAAGTACACACACCTTGTTCCCGAAAGCAAGGAGCTTGTGCTTGACCTGAGGGAAGAAAACGTTTAATCCGGTTTATAAAATTTTTGTTTATAAAAATAATTTTTTACATAGGAGTGTTAAAAATGGCTTTAGTTAACGCAAAAGACATGCTCACAAAAGCAAAGGCAGGCCACTATGCAGTTGGCCAGTTCAACATCAACAACCTTGAATGGACAAAGTCTATTCTTCTTACTGCACAGGAGATGAACTCTCCCGTTATCCTTGGTGTTTCTGAGGGTGCAGGTAAGTATATGTGCGGCTTCAAGACAGTTGCTAACATGGTTAGCGCTATGATTGATGACCTTGGCATTACTGTTCCCGTTGCACTTCACCTTGACCACGGCTCATACGAGGGTGCAAAGGCTTGTATCGAAGCAGGCTTCTCATCAATTATGTTCGACGGCTCACACTACCCCATCGACGAAAACATTGCAAAGACAAAAGAGCTCGTTGCTATCTGCGAGGAAAAGGGTCTTTCAATTGAGGCTGAGGTTGGCTCAATCGGCGGCGAGGAAGACGGCGTTGTTGGTGCCGGCGAATGTGCAGACCCCGACGAGTGCAAGATGATTGCTGACCTTGGTGTAACAATGCTTGCAGCAGGTATCGGTAACATCCACGGTAAGTACCCCGAAAACTGGGCAGGTCTTTCATTTGAAACTCTTGCAGCAGTTCAGGAAAAGACAGGCACAATGCCCCTCGTTCTTCACGGTGGTACAGGTATCCCCGCTGAAATGGTTAAGAAGGCTATCACTCTTGGCGTTTCAAAGATCAACGTTAACACAGAGTGCCAGCTTGCATTCCAGGAAGCAACAAGAAAGTACATTGAAGCAGGCAAGGACCTTCAGGGTAAGGGCTTTGACCCCAGAAAGCTTCTTGCTCCCGGCTGCGAGGCTATTAAGGAAACTGTTCGCGAGAAGATTGAACTCTTCGGCTCAAAGGACAAGGCTTAATTAAAAAAACAGGAGCCGTACGCCACAAGACGTACGGCTTTTTTATGACAGGTGATTCTATGGCAGAACAGAAAAAAACAAGCGCTAAGGCTCGTATTGCTATACGAGTTGTATTTGGTATAATCGCGGTTGCATCATTGGTTGCAATGGTGCTTATTTCCCCGTTCGGCAAGCGCCTTATGGGCAAGGAGGAAACAACACAGCCTGTTGTTGAAACAATACCCGGCGGACTCCAGACCGAGCCCCTTGTACCACAGACCGAAGCCGCTACCGACAATTCACAGGCGCAGGAGGACACCGCTGTCACCGCACCCTCCGTTTCCGTTCCTCAGCCCACACAGCCTGTTGAAAACCATTTGAAGAATTACAGCATCTTCATTAACTCCTACAAGTTCAACTACGTTGAGGAAAACGGTGTTACAACCGCTGTTGCCAAGGACGACGAAAACGTGAAAATGACCGTTACACCTAAGTCAGACGTAACCTACACCGACCTTTGCGACAATGCAAATGCACAATGCGGCTCACCTATCAGCGACAGAAGGCTTGAGATTGCCAATGCCAACGCCTGCTATTCAACAGAAATGGACCACGTGAAAACAACCATTTATTGCATAGACGACGGCAACGGCGGCAGCATTGAAATAAAATACCAGTACCCCTCTGAAAAGGACGACTTTGAGAACGAGTTCCGCTTTATGCTTTCAATGTTTAAGGTTGATAAATAAATGCAAAATTATAGGGCACTGCGTGCGGCAATTATAATTAGGAATTAGGAGTTAGGAATGAGAAATTCCGGGGCTACGCCGTTATTTTAATGCTGTCGCATATAACAAGTAAAAAAGATACAATAAAGCAGTTAGCGGTCCTACCTCTCTGTTTGAGAGAGGGGGACCGCCTTACATTTACTTTATTATGAAAATCAAGCAGCAAACGAGAGAATAATTAACAGTTTTATTTCAAGCTTGACGGGCGGTGGAGAGTTGCCAACACGCAGTGTTTTGAATCGTAAGATTCAACGTTAATAAACTAAGACGTTATCGCGAACAAAATATGAAACAATATCATTATTGTTCGTAAAGAACTTAATAGTTATATAAAGTTATTGTCATTTTTAAACTCTCCACCACCCGACAAGCATTATTTTAATACGCAAGTAACCACCCGCTTGAAAAACATTATCAAACAACAACTTAATAAAAAGGTGGTCCCCCTCTCTCAAACAGAGAGGTAGACCACACAACAACTTTTTTGTTCTCATTTACTTGAATCTTACGGCAGCAATATAATCCGCGCTTGCGCCCGATAATTTTGCATTCTGCATTCTGCATTTTATGAAAGCCAGCTGGAATTGGTATCCGTTCCTATACTTTCCGTTCCGTAAAGATATAAAACCTCGGATATGCCG
>JAGBTL010000198.1 GCA_017631355.1 Clostridia bacterium | reverse complement strand
AAATTAAGTAAAGAAAAGAATTATGACGTCTCATTTTACGTTGATGTTGTAGGTCTTCCTAAGGCGGAGGCTGAAAAGGCTTTGCGCGACGCAGGTTATTACAACATCAATTTCCAGACTGCACCCAGCACAGAAAAGGCTGGTACGGTTATTTCGCAGACACCGAAATATTCAAGTGCAGCTAACCTTGATACGTCAACAATTATTGTTCTTACCATTGCTGAGGAGGAGAAAACAAAAGCTCCTTCTACAACTGCTCCTACTACTGAAATTGAAACAACCATAGAAACGGTGGAATAATGGCAGAAATTACTTTGAACGGAATTATAATCAAAGGCATAGGCGGCTTCTATTATGTAGAAGCCGCCGGTGAAGTTTATGAGTGTAAGGCTCGTGGTGCTTTTCGCAAGAAAAAAATAACACCCTTAGCAGGTGATAACGTTACCATTACCGTCAGAGATAATGGTGAAAACACCATTGATGAAATTTCAACCCGAAAGAATTTTCTTGTCAGACCTCCTGTTGCTAATATTGACACGCTCATTATTGTTTCATCTATTAAGGAGCCTGTACCAAGTTTGCTTGTTATTGATAAGCTTACGGCTATTGCAGTTGATAAGGGGATAAAGCCTTGTGTTGTTTTTTCTAAAAGCGACCTTGGCGACACGTCTTATTATGAGGCTGTTTATAAAAAGGCAGGCATTCCTGTGGCTTCTGTTTGCTGTAAAACAGGTGAAGGTGTAGATGAGGTTAAGAAAATGATTGGTGAGGGTGTTACTGTTTTTACAGGCAACACAGGCGTTGGTAAATCATCACTTCTCAACGCTATAGACGAACGTTTTTCACTTGCAACAGGTGCCATAAGTGATAAGCTTGGCAGGGGACGTCACACAACTCGTGAGGTTACCTTATATCACGTTGGTAGCGGACTTGTTGCGGATACACCTGGCTTTTCGTCAATTGATATTGAGCAAACAGGTGACCTTATTGTAAAAGAGAATTTGCCGTTCTGCTTTCCTGAATTTGAGCAATATCTCGGAAAATGCAAATTCAGTTCCTGTTCGCATACGGTTGAAAAGGGGTGTCTTATACTTGAAGCGCTTAATAATGGTGATATTCATCCCGACAGACACGCCAACTATGTTTCTATGTACAATGACGTGAAGGATCTTAAGGATTGGCAGCTGTAACAAAAAAACAAATCACTCATATTATGTAACAAAAGGAGTGATTTGTTGATGAAAGTTGTTGTTTGCCATAGCCCTAAGTTTTTGAGTGGTTTTTTAAAACTGATTTTTGGTATAAAAGAGTGATACATAAAAACTCTGCAAGGAAAATTCCTTGCAGAGTTTTTTGATTATAATTTACTGAAAAATTCGTTAATTTCAAGCGCCTTTCCGCAAGTCATGGGACCTTCGGTGCATTTACCGACATAACAGCTTGGACCATAGAAATTAAATACTGTTTTATCAGCCTCGCGAAGCTTTTTAAGCATATCAATAGCGAAATCACGGATTTCCCATTGTGCTCTGTTGCATGAACGAAGCTTCATAAATAACAGAAGCTCTCTACCGTTGATTGTTGTTACAATGTCAAGTGTGTTACCGCTTAATAATACGTAACCAAGTAATTCCTCGCAGATGCCTGCAGCCTTAAGCTCCTTGTAAAGTGAAGCGGTCTTTTTGAATGCTTCACAGTATCTGCTCTTTAAATCCTCTTTTTTTGCAATTGTTTCGGGGAGGATGTGGCGCTCTCTGTCTGTAAGTGTGAGTGCAGGAATACCGATTGATTGCATTCTGTGCCTTGCAAAGTGTGTAAGGCAGGAAAGTGAAACGTTGTTAATTCTGAACGTGAATGTAACTGCCTCAAGTGCTCGCTGTCTTTTGGACGAAATAACCTCTTTGATTATTTTTGCGCACTCTGCCTCGTCTGAAATAATTTCTTCAACCTGTGCAGTCGGAAGATTGCAGCTTTCAATAAGTGCAAATCTTGAAATAGCCTTTGCTGCATCAGGAGTGTAGCTGAGAAGTTCAACGGGCTCCTGTGCTTTAATGAGTTCTGCATTGGGCTTGTAATTAAATTTCGGAACATCCTGACAACCGGGGCGTCTTGTTTCAAAGTCAGTGAATATACCGGGTGTCATTCTTCTTGCCTGCTCAAGGAGTGATTCGCCAAGTGCTTTGATTTCTGCAAATTCGGAGCCTCTGCCGTAAATCATAGCATAGAGCATATTGATGAGCTCTCGTGCATTGAGTGTGCAATAGAAATTACTGTAAAGTGAATAGGGAAGGAGGAATCTTGCATCTTCTTTAGGAATACCTGCTTTGATAAGAGCTTCGTATTCGCCGTAAAGATAATCCATATGAGCTATGTATTTATCCTGGATTGCCTTTGATTCAAAGTGAGGGATGTAGTATCCGAGCTTTGCAAAGTCAACGTATCTTCTTGATTTTACTGTAAATGAAGCAAGGCGGAATTCAATAACAAACTGCTCAACAAGAACAGATACGTTTTGGAACGCAAGGTTGAAAACTGTGTGCTCAACTGTGGATGTGTGACCTGAACGCGTAACCTTTGAGATAAGGCTTGCGTTTTTGCTTGCATCCTTTGATAAATCAAGTATTTCAAGTGCGGTACCCGGCTGTGTTGATATTCTGCCTGAAGCGGCGGGCAGCTTTTCGCCTGTGTCCGTAAGACCAATGATAATTGCTTTTGAATTTGTGTTAAATTCCGTATTCATAGCATATCCTCCGAAATTTTATATAACGCCTTTTTTAGTTTAACACAAAACAATTTCAAATTCAAGTAATATTATTTCTGTAATGTGTACAATAAAATAATTTAAATTTATTATAAAATATATAATAAATAATACAGTAATTGTCTTGAAAAAAAGTGATGAATATGATATATTATTTGTAATTATGGGTGATTATTGCCTTGTGGCATTTTCGTCGGTTTGAGGGAGGTTATTTTATGGCAATTGTTAAAAAAGAGGCTTACTTCAATTCTTCAACAGGTGTCAATAAAATTCGTACACTTTTGTGGACTGATGACGAGGTTACTCCTGTTGCAGTTTTTCAGATTGCGCACGGTGTAAGTGAGCATATTGACAGATATGATGATTTTGCAAGGTTCCTTGCTTCAAAGGGTTTTGTTGTTTGTGGTAACGATCACATCGGCCATGGTAAATCTGTTGAGTGCGAGGCTGACCTTGGATTTACTGCGGAGCGTGAGGGTTATCGTCGCTTTGTTGATGATATGCACATTCTCTACAATATCGTTCATAAACGCTATCCCGAATTACCTTATTTTCTTTTTGGTCACAGCATGGGTTCTCTTTGTGCAAGGGTTTATGCAAGCACCTTTGGTTCGGAGCTTGCGGGCTTGATCATTTGCGGAACTGCACAAGTTCCCTCAGGACTTGATTTCTTTATTGAAACTCTTGATAAGGTAACCGAAAAGCTTGGGCCGCGTACTGTTAACAGTACACTTGCTTCAATGCTCAACAAGGTTTCCTCGCTTTCAATTCAGAACAAAACCTCTGACCTTGATTGGCTTTCTGTTAACAAGGAGAACGTTGAGAAATATCGCGATGATCCTCTTTGTGGATGTGAGCTTTCATTGGCAGGTATCCGTGACCTTGCATCAATTGGTATTCTTGCAAGCGATAAAATGTGGCCTGCGACACTTCCCCTTGATTTACCTATCATGATTATTTCAGGCGCTCTTGACCCCGTTGGTCTTAATGGTAAGGGTCCTATTGCTTGCTGTGATTCCCTTGTTGAGGTTGGCATTGAACCCACTATCATAATTTATCCTTGTTGTCGTCACGAAATCCTTAACGAGGATTGCAAGGAAAACGTTTATTTTGATATTCTTGGCTGGCTTAACAGCATACTCTTTTAAGTTCAGGTGATATTTAGTTTTGCAAAACAATTATTTCGTAAGTCAAAAGGATTTAGATATTCAAAAGGATTTTGTCGATGGGGCACTTGGTACTGCCGAGGCGGTTGCTATGGTGGGTAATGCGGCAAAGAAAATCAAAGAGTTCAACGGTGATATTTTTGTTACCTATGATACCCATTTTGAAAATTATATGGAAACTGCAGAGGGTGGCAAACTTCCCGTTCCTCATTGTATTAAAGGGACAAAAGGGTGGGAGCTTGACCAAAACATAGAAAAATCACTTGTGGGTAAGGATTTTACAAAGGTGGAAAAATTCACATTCGGTTCGGTGGAGCTTCCTGACCTTATTAGAAAAGCTGTGGGGAACGAGGATTTTGACATTACCCTTATTGGACTTTGCACCGACATTTGCGTGGTGTCAAACGCGCTGATTTTAAAAGCAAATTTCCCCGAAAAAGATATATATGTCGATTCAACTTGCTGCGCAGGGGTAACATGTGAAACACATAATGCGGCACTAACCACAATGAAAATGTGTCAAATCAATATAATAGATTAGTAAATTATAAAAAACAAAGATAATCACGGTTTTTACCCGTTTTTTCACAAAAGATAATCTTAAACCCGAACACTTACAAAAGGTAAGCAGTTCGGGTTTGTTTTTATGAGATTATTTTATTTATGTGCAACCATATAGACAGATATTGAAAACTCTGCTATAAGCATTGCTAAGGCAGAAATTATATTTGTTTTAATCGCAATTGAATTTTCAACCATCAGTGCTGTCAGCATAGAACTTTGAAGAGAAAAAAGTGCAATAAGCGCGACAGAAAGGCTTATTGTTT
>JAGBTL010000197.1 GCA_017631355.1 Clostridia bacterium | reverse complement strand
GATAGAACCGCCGCCGATACCAACCTTGATAAAGTCAGCACCTGCATCTGCAAGGAAGCGGAAGCCGTCGCGGTCAACAACGTTACCTGCACCAATCTTTACTGTGTCGCCGTATTTCTCACGGACGAAAGCGATTGTGCGCTTCTGCCACTCTGTGTAGCCCTCTGAGGAGTCGATACAAAGAACGTCAGCACCTGCTTCAACGAGTGCGGGAACACGCTCTGCGTAGTCACGTGAGTTGATACCTGCGCCAACCATATAACGCTTCTGGCTGTCAAGGATTTCCTGAGGATTTTCCTTGTGCTGTGAATAGTCCTTACGGAAAACGAAGTACATAAGGTTTCCGTTATCGTCAATAATGGGGAGAGAGTTAAGCTTGTTTTCCCAGATGATGTCGTTTGCCTCTTTGAGAGTTGTTGTTGCAGGAGCAGTAACAAGCTTTTCAAAGGGAGTCATGAACTCTGTAACCTTAAGGTCAAGGGGCATACGGCTGATTCTGTAATCGCGTGATGTAACCACACCAAGAAGCTTGCCGCTTGCAGTACCGTTATCAGTAACAGCCATTGTTGAGTGACCAAGGGCGTCATAAAGGTTTACAACGTCAGCAAGAGTGCTGTCAGGGCAAAGGTTTGCATCGCTGATAACAAAGCCCGCCTTGTAGTTCTTAACACGTGCAACCATTGCTGCCTCATCTTCAATTGACTGTGAGCCGTAGATGAAAGACATGCCGCCTTCTTTTGCAAGTGCAATAGCAAGTGTATCGTTTGAAACGGACTGCATGATAGCAGATACCATGGGAATGTTAAGTGTGATGGGTGATTCCTCTTCACCCTTTCTATATTTGCAGAGAGGTGTGCTCAGGTCAACGTTGTTAGGAATGCAATCGGGACCTGTGTAACCGGGGATGAGTAAATATTCGCTGAATGTTCTTGATGGTTCTGTGCAATAATGAGCCATAACTTTCTCTCCTAACATATATTTTTTTATTACCTTACATTTTACTTTTATTTTAGAATAAAGTCAACTATAAAATATGACGATTTCTGACTTTTTTTTAGAGTTAAATTATTGTAATGTGCTATATTCTGTGCTAAAATTATTTTCAATATCCTTTCTCATCGTGCAGATGGGGTTGGTTAAGGAGAGGTGTACTATGGCACATTTTGAAATTGACTTTCACGATAAAAACAGTGAAAGATATATGACAAACTGGCGCGTTAACCAGATCACAAAGGATCTTTACCGCAAGTTTGTAATTGCTGACAGTGTGGATACAGGCGATTTCTATTACCGCGACGGTCAGTATAGCTTTGAACAGCGAAATGAGGGCGAGTGGATTCCCTTTAAGGCTGCAGCTGATTTCTGGGGCTATAAGGAGTGCTACTGCTGGTTTAAGCAGACCGTTAAAATCCCCGAAAGCTTCAAGGGTCAGCACGTTATTTATAACCTTAAGCCCTATTATGGCGAGTGGAATCACGGCACAAACCCGCAGTTTATCATTTACATAAACGGCAAGCTTGTTCAGGGTGGCGACAGTAACCACCAGTTCCTTACAGTTACCACCTGTGCAGAGGGTGGCGAGGAACTTGAAATTTACATCAACGCTTATTCTGATTACCACGATTACCGCGGTCAGATTCAGATGAGCGCACAGCTTCAGGTTTTCGATGACGTTGCATACGGCATTTACTTTGATATTCTTACACCCCTTAAGGTTGCAAAATATCACGGTGAGGACAGCGATGCACGTGTAAATATTCTCAAGGCTCTTAACGAGGCTTGTAACATTCTTAATATTGATACAAATGACCGCGCAGTATTCCACGAATCTGCAATTGCTGCATCAAAGTACCTTGATGAAAATCTTTACGGTAAGTTTGAGGAGGCAACCTGCTGGGCGGTTGGTCACACTCATATTGACGTTGCATGGCTCTGGCGTATCCGTCAGTCCCGCGACAAGGCAGGTCGTTCATTTGCAACTGTTTTAAAGCTTATGGAGGAATATCCCGAATACAGATTTATGTCCTCACAGGCTCAGCTTTATGAGTATGTAAAGCAGGATTACCCTGAGGTATATGAGGGTATCAAAAAGATGGTCAAAGAGGGTAAATGGGAGCCCGAGGGCAGCATGTGGGTTGAGGCAGATACTAACGTTGCCTCCGGTGAAGCACTTGTAAGACAGTTTATGGTTGGTAAGCGCTTCTTCCGTGATGAGTTCGGCGTGGATAACAAAATTATGTGGCTGCCTGACGTTTTCGGCTATTCTGCTGCAATTCCTCAGCTCATTAAAAAGAGCGGTATGGAATACTTTATGACAACCAAAATCGGTTGGAGTGAGTTCAATAAATTCCCTTATGACACGTTCAAATGGCGCGGTATTGACGGCACGGAGGTGCTTTCACACTTCCCCATGTCCTGCTATGCAACTGCAGATGAGCGTCGTGAGTGGCAGACAACCTATAACTCAAAGCTCCGTCCTCTTTATGTAATCGGCGGTTATAAGCGATACTCACAGAAGGACCTTGGCAAGGATTACCTTATGTCCTACGGCTTTGGTGACGGTGGCGGCGGCCCCACACGTGAAATGCTTGAATACGGCAAGCGTATGAGCAAGGGTATTCAGGGCTGTCCTGTTGTTAAGCAGACGAGGTCCCTTGACTTCTTCAAGCACCTTGATGAGCAGGTTTCCGGCAATAAGCGTCTGCCTACCTGGTGCGGTGAGCTATACCTTGAGTACCACCGCGGAACTCTTACAAGTCAGGCTCGTAATAAAAAGTACAACCGCAAGAGCGAGTGTATGTACCACGATATTGAAACACTTTCTGCAATTGCTAACAAGGAAACAGGCTTTGCTTACCCCAAGGAAAGACTTCTTGAGAACTGGAAGCTTATTCTCCTTAACCAGTTCCATGATATTCTTCCCGGCTCATCCATTATGCAGGTTTATGAGGATAGCAAGGAGGATTACGAAAAGGTTCTTGCAAATGGTAACGAAATGATTGCCGATGCCGAGAATGCTATCACAAGCAAAATTGCCCTTGATAAAAAGAGCATTGTTATATTTAACTCAACAGGCTTTGACAGATACGATGCTTGTGAGGTGGAGGGTCTTGACGGAAGCTTCGCACTCTTTGACAAAGAGGGTAGAGAGATTCCTTATCAGAAAACCTTTGACGGCAAAATTGTTTTCACCACAAGTGTTCCTGCAAAGGGCTACACCTCTGTTGAGGTGCGCGATTGCGCTCCCACAGTATATGACGACGTGAACGCTACCCTTGACGGCGCAGAAACACCATTCTTCAAAATTGAGTTTAACAAGAATGGTAATATCAGCAGCCTTATTCATAAAGAGAGTGGCAGAAGCGTTGCTCCCGAGGGCTGTACCTTGGGTGAAATTATCGCATTCCAGGACAGACCTCACAAATATGAGGCTTGGGATATCAAGTGCTACTATGAAGAGGTTTCTTGGAAATTTGACTTCATATCAGCAGAGCTTGTTGAAAAAGGCGCTGTCCGTGCAGTTTATAAGGTTGACAGAGCGTTCCGCAACTCAACTCTTACAGAATACTACAAGGTTTATAACGATTTGCAGAGAATTGACGTTGACTATGAATCTGATTGGCACGAGGACCACGTTGTGCTTAAGGCCGACTATCCTGTTGACGTAAACACAGTTAAGGCTACGTTTGATATTCAGTTTGGTAATATTGAGCGTTCAACAACAACAAACACCACTTGGGAGTTTGCACAGTTTGAGGAATCAATGCACAAGTGGGTTGACCTTTCAGATAACGGCTTCGGTCTTTCAATCCTTAACGATTGTAAATACGGCTGCGATGCAAAGGATGGTCACATTCGTCCCACGCTCTTCCGTTGTGCAACAGAGCCCAACGTTGTTCAGGACAGAGAGCATCATTCATTCACTTTCTCAATTTATCCCCACAGCGGCAAGGCTTGTGACAGCGACGTCGTTCAGGAGGGCTTTAACGTAAACTTCCCCCTTAAGGCAGTTGTGTGCGATGCACAGAACGGCTCACTTCCCTGTGAATATTCACTTGTAAGTGCAGACAAATCAAATATCGTTATTGAAACAGTCAAGGTTGCCGAGGATAGCGATTCACTCATTGTCCGTGCTTATGAAACATGGAATACAAAAACTCCTGCAGTGCTTACATTCAATGCACCCATTAAGAGCGCAACAGAGTGTAACCTTATGGAGGAGCAGGATGAGGATGTTTCGTTTGAAGGTAACACAATAAAGGCTACCTTCAAGCCCTTTGAAATCAAAACCTTTAAAATCAATTTTTAATCGGCATCATACAGGATGCCGTCGAAAGTAGGTAAATCAATGAATTACAGCTTTTTTGCGATGGTATCGCGTATGAAATATATTGACAGATGGGCGCTTATGCGCAACACCGAGAATGAAAGCCTTGACAGTCATTCAAAGGAGGTTGCGGTCATTGCCCACGCACTTGCCCTTATCGGTAACAAGCGATTTGGTAAAAGCTATAACCCTGACCGTGCGGCAGTTTTAGGTCTTTACCACGATGCCCACGAAATCATAACAGGTGATATGCCCACCCCTGTGAAATATCAGAATGATGATATTCTGTGTGCCTTCAAGGCGGTTGAGGATTCAGCCAATGCAAAGCTCCTTGCAAAGCTTCCCGAGGACCTTCGTGATGCCTTTGCGCCGCTCCTTACAGGTGAGGGTGATGAGGATTTGCAGCTCCTTGTCAAGGCGGCAGACAAGCTAAGTGCGCTTATTAAGTGCATTGAGGAGCGCAAGGCAGGTAACACAGAATTCAGCGAGGCAGAGGCGGCAACGCGCCGAAAAATCTGTCAGGCGAATATCCCTGAGGCAGACGTGTTTGTTGAGGAGTTTTTACCTGCTTATGAATTGACCTTGGATAGACTTTAATGAAAAAGCTTTCGGAATCGTCGGACTCCGAAAGCTTTTTATTTTTCCCATTTGAAAAGTAATATGCCGCAAATTGCCACGGCAACACCAATAAGCTTGCGCCATTGAAAGTCTGCCTTGTCTACACCAAACATACCGAACAATTCAATAATATATGCCACAAGTAATTGTGAGGTAACAATAATCATAACTGCTTGCGCAGGTCCCAAGCCCGACATGCTTTTAATTACGGTGTAGGTAATAAGTGCGCCGATAATGCCACCTAACAGCATATATTTGTTATCCACTCTGAAAAGTGCACCCACAGAGCTTTCACGCCCTGTGAAAAGCCAGGCACAAAGACAGAATAAAAACGCGGTTAGCTGCACGAAGGATGCAGAAAGCCACACCGAGGTCTGCTTTGTTACACCCTCGTTGAAAACACCCTGAATACTCATAAGTGCGCCCGAAACAATAGCGGTAATAATTGCAATCATAAAATCACTCCGCTAATATTGTTCCAATATTAGAATTTAAAATTCAAAATTTAAAATTTAAAATTCCGGAATGCTACGCGTTGATTATAGAGTTGTGAGGTTTCTGCGAGGTGAATTTGACCTTTGGTCAGTATCAGGGCTACGCTGTAATTATAATGCTATCGCATACACAACAATATGCTTGTTGTTTGCGGTAGCTGTATAATGTTCTGAAGTGCAAGCTTCCCCGATAATTTTGCATTTTTCATTCTGCATTTTGCATTTAAAAAACCGCCCGAAGGCGGTTTTTTATCAGTTCATCATAAAGTTCCAAAAGCTCTTGAAGAATTCAATCAGCATTTTTGTAATATTCAAAAAGCTTGTTTGCTGTACTGCCGCTTTGGTTGCCTCCTGCAAGGGAGTGCCCTCGCGAGCAACGCGTGAGAAGGACTGGTTAACAACGTCGTTCTGCATAAACTGGGGATAGCGTGAATCCTCGTGAACAGTCATCTGATGGTCACTCTGGAACATCACCTTGTACATTTCACCGTGTCCATCGTGGGTTGTGCTGTGGAGCATATCCTTAATGAACCAAGTGCACTCGGGGAGAATACAGGTAGAAGCATCAATTCTTCTGTCAGGTGAAATATAGTTTACCTCGCCCTTGAATTTTGCCTGAACATAATCCTCGGGAAGCTGCTCGTCAATGAGTGAACAGGTAGCGCCTGCTGAAGCGTAGGTTGTGTCAACGG
>JAGBTL010000196.1 GCA_017631355.1 Clostridia bacterium | reverse complement strand
TCAAGGGTTGATCGGCTCAGCATATCCCTTACAGATTCAAGGTAGGCTAAATCCTGCTCGCCCTCCTCAATAAGCTTAACAAGCATATTTTCTGCCGTACAAGCCTTGTGATAATCCTTATAGAGCTTTTGTGCATTCTGCGAGGGTGTAAGTGCAGGGTCAACTGTTATTTTCACAACATTATTATCGTCGTAATAATTCTCTACCTCATACACGCTCAAGCCCTTTTGCAGCCTGTACTGTGCCGAAGTAATCAGCTCTGCATTGATTCTTATAGCATCTCTGTCCTCACATCGACGCAAATCCTCGTGCTGATTATTAAGCTTTCGTGCAGTACGCTCAATGGCGTTATCAAGCATTTTGAAAAGCTCGGCACCCTTTGAGCGTGTACGCAGAACTCTGTCGCGCTCGCTATAAAAGCCCTCAAGCAAATCAAACACGTTTGCCTTTTTGATTCCCTTAAGGCTATCACCATACTGTGTAATGGGCATAAACGAAAATTCCATAGGCTTGTTAGATTCATCAAGCACCATTGCAGGCTCACAAATGCCGTTTACAAGCATATTTTTAAGTGAGCTCAGCTCACAAAGAAGGTTCATTTTTTCATCTGTAGAAAGCTCCGCAACGCCCTTATCGTCACCGCACACGCGATAGGCAAGCTCCCTTGAAAGCAAGGGTGAAACGCCTTGTATAGATTTAAGAATTGCAGAGGATAGCTTACTGCTTTCGCAGGACAAAACTGCCTCGCAAGCTACCTCGGGCGCAGCTTCACGCAAATCCGCCTTATCCTGTGCAGGTGGGAATTTATACTGTGCACCCGGAAGAACAAGTCGATATGAGCTTTTTTCTGCATCCACACGCCTTAATGCATCAACAATGCGGTTATCCTCGCCAAAAAGGATAACGTTACTGTGCTGTGCCATAATTTCAACTGCAAGAGTAAGCTTAACTCTGTCGCCAATTTCATTTGTTGCATCAAAGTTGAAGAATGCTATTCGGTCAAGCCCGAACTGCTCCACACTAAGTAGTGTTGCACCAACAAGGCGCTTTCTGAAAAGCATACACAGCATTGGTGGTGTCTGCGGATTTTCAGGCACCTTATCAACCACGGCAAAGCGGGGGCTGTTAGCATCCGCTGTAAAATACAGCTTGTGCATACCGCCCCTTGTGCGCATTATAAACACCAGCTCATTTTTGCTTGGCTGGTGAATTTTGTCAACCTTTGCTCCCGCAAGAAGGTCATTGACCTCCTTTACAAGGAAGCTTAAAAACATTCCGTCTAAAGCCATTATTTACCTCAGATATAATTTACGGGTGAGCTACCCTTATATAAAACAAATTCAATTTCAGGGAATCGTTGTGAAAGTCTGTCACAGAGTGCTTCACACACAATAACCTCTGTTTCATAGTGCCCTGCTACAAACAAATCTGTGCTCACGTGGTTTGCGTATAAAAGCTCGTGATGCTTTGCTTCGCCTGTAAGAAAAGCATCTGCACCCTCTCGGTGTGCCGCATCAATTAAATCTCCGCCACCGCCCGAGCACAAGGCAACAGTTTTAATCATAGTGTTATTTTCGGTAAATGAAACCTTTCCGCCAAGAGCATTTTTCACCCTGAGTGCAAATTCTTGGGGTGTGCAAGGGTCAATTACACCGATTTTTAAAAACTCATCAGCCTCTGACTGTCTTAAATTAGATATACCCACCTTTTGTGCAAGGCAATCGTTAACACCGCCTGCCGCTTTATCAAGGTTGGTATGGGCTGCAATAAAAGTTACCCCTGACCTTACAGCCTTATAAACAAGGCTGTTGGCTTCTATCTGTGCAACAGGGGCAAAAAGGAGCGGATGATGAGTCAGCACAAGCTGTGCACCCTGTTCAACTGCAAAATCAATAACATCATCTGTAACGTCAAGCGCAACAACCACTCTTTCAACGTCACACTCCAACGAGCCTACTGCAAGACCGCAATTATCCCACTCAGCAGCAGAATCAAAGGGTGCTGTTGAATCAAGATAGCTGTAAATATCCTTAATTTTCATTTTTCTTACCGCCCTTCTTAAGAACGTCGTATCGGATTATAGCAATTATAAGTGAGCTCATAACAATACACTCGGTCACAACACCTGCAACAGAGCCTGTTATTACATTAAACACAAGCCAACAGGGTGAGCTGGGAAAAGTAATGAGCCTGATTTTTGTTTCGTTTTTCATCCAATAGCTGACGGTTGTAAGTATCAGCGCCATTGGCGGAAGGAATGAATACCAATCCTCCCATGTGAGGATACCTGCTACTGCAGAAACCACAATGAAAACACCGAGCCACACAGGGCTTTTTGCCCATTTTTTGTCGTTATTTATGAACACGATTGAACGTGTCAGACCAATAAAGTTGAGGGCGGCACCTGTATATGCATCTGCACCGTTTGTAAGCCCCAATAATATGTAGTGAATTATAAACAGAAGCGCTGCCACAATCTGAAAGCCGATTATTCTGCTGCGCTTGTTCTGCTGAAAGCTGAGGAAGTTAACTCCTGCACCGCAGAAGCCCACAGCTTGTGTAATTATATCAACCATTCAAGAACTCCTTTATGGCGGTTATGGTATGCGCCAGCTCCCCTGTTTCCTTACCACAGGCGGTAAGGGCGCCATATTTTTCCTCAAGGCGCTTCAGCTGACCCTCAAGGTGCTTGTGAGCATCCTCTGTGTGGGGGAGCCTTCCGATAAAGCAATCGGCTATGGCAACATCCTTCACGTTGCCTGTGTAAATGGCATCAAAGGTAATGTAAACGCGCCTTGCCTCGTGTGTTGCAAGCTCGTTAAGAATTTCAAAGCCGTTCCTGTAAAGGTACTCGCGCAAATCCTCTGCCCTGCTTTGGGGCTGAAAAATAAAATGAATATCAGCATTTTTTACCCAAGGGGTTTCAGCAAGCTTTTCGGCAATAAGAGTGCCACCCATACCCGCGAAAACAATTTCATTGGCATCGGTTGGTGCAAACTCCCTTAACCCATCGGAAAGGCGAAGCGATATTTTATCCGTCAGCCCGTAATGCTCAACGGATTTTTCTGCATTTTTGAGAGGCTCCCTGCCGATATCCGCAGCAATGGCAGACTCCACCCTGCCCGTCTGCACAAGGTGAATTGGCAAATAGCCGTGGTCTGTGCCGATGTCAGCAATAATGCCGCCGCCCTTTACGAGAGATGCGACGGCAGAAAGCCTTGGTGTAAGTTTAACGGTCATTACTCTGCAAGTGCGCCGTTGATTTTTTCAACGAGCTCGTCTGCATCTACACCGTGAACACGGCAAGCCATCTCAACTGTTTCACCGCGTGATGCGGGACAGCCGAGGCAATGCATACCCATTTCAAGGAAGAAAGGTGCTGTGTGAGGTGCTGCATCAAGAATATCACCAATGATTGTATCTTTAGTAATCTGCATATTAAAAACTCCTTAAATTTTGTTTTTTATTAGTATATCATAAGGAAATAAAAAAATAAACAATAATTATGAAACTTTTTAACATAAATTGCTCTATTATATTGTTTGTTTTTACAATTGCATTACCACTCAATGAGTGGTAAAATTAAAATGTATATTTTTGTTCTGCCACGGAGGTATTTTTTATGTTACAGAAAGATTTTAATCCTGTACTGAGATTTGTTGCGGTAAGCGACGTTCACTATAAGGACGACCATTGCATTGAAGAGGAGCGCATGGAAAAGGCGCTTAAAATTGCATACAGACTCAGCGAGGCTCACCCCAACTATAAAAGGCTTGATGCAGTAGTTGCAAACGGCGACTTTGCAAACTCAGGTACAGAAGCACAGATGCGCAAGTTCAAAAAGACAATGGACGAGTGCCTTAAGCCCGAAACAGTTTATGCACTTGATATGGCAAGCCACGAATACCACGGTGCAGGCGTTGAGGCTGCATACGAGCTTTTCCAGAGAGTTTTTGAAAGACCCGTTGACAACCACATTGAGGTAAACGGCTTCCACTTCATCACAATGTCATCATCAAGCGGCTGTGAATACAACGAGGAAAAGGTTGCTTATGCCCGCGCAGAGCTTCTTAAGGCTCGCGAGGCAGACCCCAAGAAGCCCATTTTCTTCTTCCAGCATCCCCACCTTACAGACACAGTTTCAGGTAGCATCTACTGGGCAGACGAAGCATTCATCCCCACACTTATGGACTTCCCTCAAGTTATTGACTTTTCAGGTCACTCGCACGTGCCGATAAACGATCCCCGTTCAATTCACCAGCGTCATTTCACCTGCCTTGGCACAGGCTCAATGTCATATTTTGAGCTTGATGAATTTGACAAGCACTACGGCACCTGTCCCCCCAACAAGCAGGACTGTGCACAGATGCTTATTGTTGAAGCAGATGCAGAGGGCAGAGTAAGAATTTATCCCTACGACGTTCTCACAGACAACTTCTTCCCCTTCGTTTGGGAAATTGACGAGCCATGGAACCCCGACAGCTTCAAGTACACCGATGCGCGCTACAAAACAACTGACGCACCTTGGTTTGAGGATGCAACACTCACAGTAAGCGACGTTACAGACAAGGGCTTCAAGGTAACCTTCCCTCAGGCAAAGGTTAAAGCAGAATACGTTAACGATTACAAGGTGGTTATCCGCGAGGCATCAAACGGTGCTATTGTTAAGCAGAAAAAAATCTGGAGCGAATACTACTTCTACAATATGCCCGAAACACTTTCGGTTGATTTTGATGACCTTAAGACAGGCACAGACTACGAGGTAGCGGTTATTGCAGGCTCCTTCTGGGACACATATTCCGCCCCCATCAAGGCAACAGCAAAAACAAAATAATAACTCACCCCTAAAACAGATAAAGGAGCGATTATATTGGATAAAATCAGAGTAGAGGGTATGCGCTTTGTTGACGAGCACGGCAGAGAGCGTATCTTCAGCGGTATGAACGTTTGTGATAAGCGCGAATTTGAAAAGGACAAGCCCGGCTTCGGCTTTGACCCCGATGAATTCCCCTTTGAGGAATTCAGAGCTCGCGGCTATGACATTATTAGACTTGGCTTTACATGGGGCGCCATGGAGCCCACACCCGGTAAATACAATCAGGCACTCATTGACAGCATTTGCAAATTCCTTGATAAGTGCGAGGAGCACGGTATTTATGCTTACCTTGACTGCCATCAGGACGTTTACTCACCCTACTGCTACGGTGACGGTGCACCCCGTTGGGCAACACTTACTGATAAATACACACCCCGCAAGCCTCTTGCAGTCTGGGCTGAGCCATATTTCTACGGCAACGCCTGCTTCAGAGCCTTTGACAACTTCTGGGCAAACACCAAATATAACAGAAAGGGCTTGCAGGACTATTTTGCAGATATGTGGAAAAACCTTGTTTCTGCAACAAAGGATAAGCCTGCACTCTTCGGCTACGACTTTTTCAACGAGCCCCATCCCGGCACAGAGGGTGGCAAGATTTTCAGGACCTTAATCGGCAGCCTTGTTAAAACAAGCCTTGTTGACAAAAGAGTTAACCTGATTGAGCTTGCAAAGCAGGGACTTTTCAGCGACGAAAAGCCCAAGGCACTTGACCAGTACGAGGGTCCTGTGCTCCGAACAATTACCACCAAGTGCGACAAGCTTGTTGAAAAATTTGACAAAGAGAAATACACGCCCTTCCTTAACAGAATGGCAGCCGCTGTAAGAGAGGTTACAGACAACGGCATTATGTTTATGGAAAACAACTATTTCTCAAACATGGGTATCCCCTGCTGCAACGACCCTGTCACAATAGACGGCGCAAGGGAAACACAGCAGGTATTTGCTCCCCATGCTTACGACCTTATGGTTGATACTCCTGCATACAAATATGCAAGCAACTCACGTGTTGGTATGATTTTTGACGAGCACCGCCGCACACAGGAAAGATTACAGATTCCCTGCCTTGTTGGTGAATGGGGCTCCTGCGCAGAGGGTGACGGTTGGTATCCCCATATCCGCTTCCTGCAGAACAAGTTTGATTCATACAAGTGGAGTAACACATATTGGTGCTACTTTGACGACATTCTCAAGCAGGACTTTATGAAGGTTATCACACGTCCTCGTCCCAAGGCTGTTACAGGTGAAATCATCTCCTACAAATATGACCACGAGGACGGCGAATTCACACTCAAATACAATCAGGACAAAAAGTACAAGGTTCCCACAGTAGTTTACGTTGACCGCAAGCCTGAGGAAATCAAGTGCGACGGTAAATACAAAATCATTGAATTGCCCGGTAACATCGGCTTTGATATTGAGTTCCAAACTGATATCGGAGAAAACGAAATCAAAATAGAATTCTGATTATAAAAACACCCTCTACGGAGGATGGCAACAGGAAAGAAGTTTTCAATTATGTTAAAAGCAATCATTTTTGATTTGGACGGCATTCTTATTGACAGTGAGCCTATTGCCTACACCATTTTACAGGAGATGGTGTCATCATACGGCGGTTACATATCATTGGATGAATACACCTCCAACTACCTTGGCAGAACAGTTGCTATGGGTATGACAACAATAAAAACTGTTTTCAACACACCCGAGAGCGAGGAGGAGTTGATGGAAATTTACCTTCGCAAGGAAAAGGAAAAGCTTGAGGCAGGTATTCCATTAAAACCCGGTGTCAAGGAGCTGCTTGTATATGTAAAAACATGCGGCTATAAAACAATTGTTGCATCATCAAGTGTTCGTGAGCGCGCAGAGAAAATACTGAAGTCACACGACATTTTAAAGTATTTTGACGATATGGTTTTCGGCTACGAGGTGAAAAAGGGCAAGCCCCACCCCGACATTTTCCTGAAGGCCTGCGAAAAGCTTGGCATTGAGCCACACGAGGCACTTGTAATTGAGGATAGCGAGGCAGGAATTGAGGCTGCATATTCAGCAAACATTACCACAGTTTGCATTCCCGATATGAAATACCCTGACAAGCACTACAAAAATATGGTGTGCTATATGTTTGACTCCCTGTTTGACGTTATGCGACTGTTGGAAGAATATGGACAAATGCAGATGTAAATGGTGCAATCCCCGAAACCCACTTTACGTGAGGTATCACGACGAGGAATGGGGCGTTTTGCAGACAGAGGACAAATACCTTTTTGAAATGCTTGTTTTAGAGGGCTTTCAGGCAGGTCTTTCATGGGAATGTGTGCTGAACAAGCGCGAAGCATTCAGGGCTGCGTTTGATAATTTTGACGTTGACAGGATAGCCGACTACTCCGATGAAAAAATCTGTGAATTAGCACAGAACAAGGGCATTATCCGAAACAGACTAAAAATAAAAGCGGCTGTTTCAAACAGCAAAATTTTCAAGCAGATAGCTTGTGAGTTCGGCTCATTTTATGCTTATCTTTGCACGTTCACAGGCGGCAGCACCTACAAGGAGCTTGGCTTGACCCACTCACCCTTGTCGGATAGCATTTCAAAGGATTTGCAAAAGCGAGGAATGCGGTTTGTAGGCAGCGTGATTATCTATTCCTACCTACAAGCAATCGGCGTAATTGATTCCCACGATGAGGATTGTTATCTGCACACCCTGTAAGTGCAACGTGCAATGTATATTTACACAAAAATCAGCCTTCATTGCTATGTATTTATAACAAATTTTTAGAACATTTGTCAGCGGAAAAATTTTTTATTTATCGCACTTGACAATAGACAAAAACAGCATTAAAATTCTATACGTAATAATTTTTAATGTGCCACTTTGGTGAGCAATTAAAGGAGAGATTTATAATGAAAAAAGTTTACGAAGGTAAAACAAAAGACGTTTTCGAGCTTGAGAATGGTAACGTTCTCCTTAAGTTCAAGGATGACTGCACAGGTAAAGACGGCGTGTTTGATCCCGGTGAGAACAGCGTTGGCCTTAAGATTGACGGTATCGGCAAGGAAAACCTCAAAACATCTATCTACTACTTTGATATGCTCAAAGAAGCAGGCATTAAAACTCACTACGTAAGCGCAGATGTTGAAAACGCTACTATGGAGGTTCTTCCCGGTAAGGTTTTCGGTCACGGCCTTGAGGTTATTTGCAGACTTGTTGCAACAGGAAGCTTCATCCGTCGTTACGGTGAGTACATTGCAGACGGCACAGTTCTTGAGGGCGGCTACGTTGAGTGCACATTCAAGAACGACGCTCTCGGCGATCCCCTTGTTACAGGCGAAGGCCTTGCAGCACTTGGTGTTATGAGCCCCGAAATGTTCCAGAGCATGAAGGATCAGACACTCAAGATCACAAAGATCATTGCTGACGACCTTAAGACAATCGGCCTTGACCTTTGGGATATCAAGTTCGAATTCGGCTACAATAACGGCCAAGTTGTTCTTATCGACGAGATTGCATCAGGCAATATGCGTGTATACAAGGACGGCGTAATCGTTAACCCTGTTGAGCTTA
>JAGBTL010000195.1 GCA_017631355.1 Clostridia bacterium | reverse complement strand
ATATAATAAACAATGTTTGTGATGCCCGACAGAAGGGTGCGCCGATAGTACCGGAGTATAGGTGAGTTGACGGATGAATGGAATCTTACGATTCCAGACACTGCGTGTCGGCAACTCTCCACCACCCGACAGACATTGTTTTTATAGGAAGGTAACTACACGCTTGATGATAAAAGACGAACAACGGCTGTGTTGCAAGGTGGTCCCCCTCTCTCAAACAGAGAGGTAGAACAGACAGCAGCTTTGTTGTTCCTGTCAGACTGAAGGAAATAGGATAGTGGAACTACCCACCACCACGCCAAAGGCGCGGTCCCCCTCCCTTGGGAAAGGGAGGTAAGGCTTCGCTATAACGAGGATTTTCAAGGAGCATATAATGAAACTTATTGCAGCAGATTTGGTTATTGATATTGATGTTAAGGGTGAGCTGCTTAAGCAGCGCGCCCAGCAATATATTTATACAGGCGACAGAGAGCCCGACGTGACCTTTGATGAGGTTTCACAGCAATACTACATTGACCGTCAAAAGGATTATCCTCATCTTTCCTTTGACGAATGCGAATATTTCTTCAGCGGCTCATATTTCTATGAGCAGCTTACAAAGTTTGATGGTATTATGCTCCATGCATCTTGTGTGGAATATGAAGGCAAGGCATATCTTTTTTCAGCTAACCCCGGTACAGGTAAATCTACTCACACACACCTGTGGATGAAGTACCTGCCCGGTGCGCGTATTCTTAATGATGACAAGCCTGCTATCCGCTACTATAACGGTCAGTTCTATGCCTTCGGCACTCCCTGGAGCGGTAAGACTGATGAAAGTGCAAATGCAGGTGCACCAATTGGCGGAATATGCTTTTTGAGCCGTGGTGAAAATAAAATAACAAAAATCCCCGGTGCGGCAGCAATCGGACTCTTTATGGAGCAGACTGCACGTACAAGGGATAAGGACGTTATGGACAGGGTAATGACAATGATTAACCGTGTGCTTACCGAGGTGCCTGTTTACAAGCTTTCCTGTGATATGAGTGAGGAAGCGGTTATGACATCATATAATGGGATGAAATAATTATTACGAAGGTGATATTATGGCAAAGAAAAGAAAAAACAAAAAGAACAAAAAGGGTACGAGTATAATTTTTGCGATACTCTGCTTTATACTTGCAGGCTCCATTGCTTTGCTGGCAGGCGGCTTTGCATACTGGCGCAGTCTGACTCAGGCTCCTGTTGAGGTTGAGGACACAATGGTTTATGACTTTGACGAGGAGGAAACAATTGCAGAATCTCTTCAGTCCGACCCTGTTTTTGAGCAGATGTATGAGGGCAATGCTGCTGACGTACAGTCCAAAATTAAGGATTGGGTAAAAAATGGCGGCGACATTATGTATGATGATGACGTTATAAACGTGCTCTGCATTGGTGTTGACACACGTAACAAGAACACAATTTCAGGTCTTACCGACTCCATGATTATTGTTTCTGTTAACCGTGAGCTTGGCACAATTTCATTTTCATCTATTATGCGTGACTGCTATGCCTACCTTGAATCCCCGGAGGGTCACGGCAGCTTTAACAAAATCAATGCGGCTTTCCCGTTCTATGGTATTGATAATCTTATAACTACTATTGAATCACACTTTAAAATCCGTATTGACGGCTATGCAATGATTAACTTTGCATTCTTCAAGGCAGTTATTGATAAGCTTGGTGGTGTTAACGTTACCATTACCGAGCGTGAGGCTAACTACCTGAACGCCTTCTATAAATGGGACCTTGAAACAGGCGACGTTAACCTTAACGGTGATGAGGCTCTTGCATTCTGCCGTAGCCGTAAAATTTATAACGACGGTGACATTACACGAACACAGAACCAGCGCGAAGTCCTTACATCTGTGCTTAAAAAGGCGGCTTCAATCAAGGCTTCGGAAATTCCCGAATACGTTGAAACCTTTATGCCTTACCTTGAAACAAGCTACACAGAGTCTGAGGTGCTTTCACTTGGTACAAAGGCAGTGGTTGGTGGTTGGGCTAACTTTAAGCCGCAGGATACTGTTGTTCCCGGTGAAAATGCACGTGAAGCACACAACGGTGATGTATGGTACTGGGAGGTTGACTACCCACTTGCTGCAAAAGAGCTCCAGGAGTTTATTTACGGTGAATCAAATATCACATTGAACGACGATAGAGGCTAAATAACTGAATAAAAAATAATCCCCAAGAACCGAGGTTCTTGGGGATTTAATTATGTGATTAAAATTAAAACTCAGGGATTTCGATTTCGATTTCTCTGCCAAGGTCTGATGAACGGCTGATACCGTCAATGATTGCCTGGTTGTAGATAATCTGGCTTGAAGGAACAGGAGAGGGAAGACCAAATTCAATAGCATCAATGAATGAGCGGATCTTCTTGTCAAAGTTGTCGCCGTTGTTTTCACACTCGGGGATAACTGTTTCAACACACTCGCCTGCAATGTTGTGGTAGATTGTCATGGGGCCACCGATTGAGCCGTTCCAGCACTCTGTTGAAGGAATTCTCAAGCCGCCCTCTGTACCCATGATGATTGTGTCACCGGGTGTGCCACAGTGCATTGCCCATGCAATACGGAAGTCAAGTGTAATGCCGCCTTCAAGACGAACGTATGCTGCTGCAAAGTCATCAACACCAAATACCTCTGTGTATTCGGGCTTCTGAAGGTATTCGGGCTTTTTGCCGAAGATGCCTGCCTTGAAGCCTGTAACTGTAAGGGGCTTGGGATAGCCGATTGCATTAAGCACCATATCAAGTGAATAGCAGCCAATGTCACCAAGTGCACCAAGACCTGCTGTATCCTCCTGAATGAAGGATGTGCCGAAGGGAGTGGGGATACCCATTCTTCTGCCGCCACCGGTCTGGATGTAGTAAATTTTACCAAGAACGCCGCTTTCGCAGATTTTCTTAACCATCTTCATGTTCTCGTCAAAACGGGGCTGGAAGCCGATTGAGAGAATTTTGCCGCTCTTCTTCTCTGCCTTGCAGATTTCAACTGCTTCTTCAATTGTAACGCACATGGGCTTTTCAAGAAGAACGTGTACACCATGCTCAAGTGCATAGATTGCACAGGGTGCATGCTGACGGTTGTATGTACAAATTGAAACAGCATCAAGCTCCTTCTCGTTGTCAATCATTTCTTTGTCGCTGAGGTAGTAGTTGCCCTCAACACCGTTGGCTTTAGCAAATGCCTCAGCCTTGCCGGGAACGATGTCTGCAAATGCAACAACCTCAACGTCGTCGCACTTAAGGTAGCTCTGAAGGTGAGCCTCTGCAATCCAACCGCAGCCGATAATGCCGACCTTGATTTTCTTGCCTGTGTATTCTTTTGATTCAACCTGCTTTTCCTTGAAAGCATCAAGAATATTTGCCATAAAGTTTACCTCCGATGTCCGCCTTGCGGATAATATACATTTATAGATTATCACATTATCAGGTAGGTTTCAACAAATCTTGTCCGTGTTTTTTCGGGTTTTGCTATTTTTAAGGTTATGCACAAATAGCGGTGGGGTTTGTTGTTCAATTTGAACAAAGCGAAAATCTGTAATTCTGATAAGAAAAATAGGGGTTTAATTGTTAACAATTTGTTCATAAAGTTGCAATATTTCCACAATATTGTAGTGCTATTATAACCTTGCCAATACGATACGCAGGAAGGTAAAACTTTCTATGTTCAAGAAAAGACCATCGCTTGATTACGCGGTGGTCTTTTCTTGTGCATTTTTTTATTATTCATAATTGTGTTATTGCTTTTTAACCATTCGTAATGTATTATTATAGTATATCAGCTTACAGGTGGTGAAACCATTGGTAATATATCCAGAGTCCTTCAGCGTTAAGCCTAATACGGAATCAACTGTTAACCTCAGAAACCTTTTTAACACAACGTCACAGACCGCCGTTAATAAAAACCTTACCCTTATGACGGGTAACTACGTTTTTTGCAGTAAAAATGCGGCGGAGCGCGAAATATATATATCCAACACAACTGCCCCACAGGAATATGATAAAGGGGACAAGCCTAACGTTCGTAAATGCGCCATAGTAATTGAAAACGTTAAAAATATGGACATTGACTGCTGCGACTCCAATTTTATTATGGATGGTGAAATGACACATCTCCTTATCAAAAATTGCGAGAACATCAGAATAAAAAATCTGAACATTGAAACAGTAAACCCCAACGTTCACAAAATAACTGTTCTCAAGGCATCTGCATTTTACGTAACCTTCAAGGTGGATGATACAGGCAAGTTTGCCGAGGAAAACGGTACCTGCTATTGGTATGGCACCGATTATAAAATGAACGTTACTGACCTGCGCAACGGCTGGTGGATGTCCACCGCCACACAGGATAACTACAATCATACAACACGCGCAATGCATCCGTTGCACGGTGTGGCAAGCATAAAGCCCGTTTCAGAGCGTGTGTTCAATGCACGATTTATCACCCCCAAGGACTTTGAAGTGGGTCAGGTGTTTTACGTTTTCCCCGTAATCCGTAAGGAGGTTGGAATTGTAATTGACTCCTCGGAAAAAATAACCCTTGAAAACGTAAAGCAGACCTTTAACCACGGCTTTGGGCTTGTAGCGCAGAACAGCAAGGATATTACCCTTGACCGACTTGACTTTTCGCCAAATCCCAACTCCGACGTGGAATTCTGCTCCTATGCAGACTTTTTACATTTCAGTATGTGCCGCGGCAAAATCAAGGTTACAAACAGCAGTTTTGACGGTGCAGGTGACGATGCCTGTAACGTTCACGGCATAAACTTTAAAATTGTGAAGGCGGAAAAAAACAAAATGACCGTTAAGTTCTGTCACCCACAGGCTTACGGCTTCCAATGCATCCGCGAGGGCGATATGATAGCCTTTGTTGACCCCAAAACGCTTCTTGATATTGCAACAACAAAGGTTATTCACGCCACACTCAGGGATGAATATTACTACGACCTTGAAATTGCAACCTATGAGCCACCAATGGGTGTCGGCGGATTTATTGAAAATCTGTCAGCGAATCCCGATTTTGAATATTCAGGCAACACCATTAACAGGGTTGTGACCCGTGGTGTGCTTGCAACCACAAGGGGCAAGGTGAGAATTGAAAACAACCGCTTCCTTAACACGGGTATGAGCGGTATTCTCATTTCAGACGATGCCTCCGAGTGGTATGAAAGCGGTCCTGTTTGCGACGTGGTTATCCGCGGAAATGCCTTTATGAACTGCGAGGAAAACGCAATTCTCATAAAGCCGGAAAACCGTCGCTTTGCAGGTGCGGTGCACAAAAATATTCTTATAGAAAACAATTTGTTCGTGCTCAACAACATTTATGGTGTCAACGTGTGCAACGCTGAAAACGTTACGCTTAAGGACAACGTTTACAAGGGCAGACCACTTAACGGCAGGTGGGTGCTTGCACGTAATACGGAAAATCTTGTGGTAGATTGTCCCAGATAATAAGTAACATCCACAGATACTCCGCGGAGAATATCTGTGGATTTGTGTTTTAGTATGCTTTCATTTCAAATGACTGACAGCAGGTTGAATCTGCGTTTTTCGCATCGCAGCCACAAGCGCCAACCTTAATGGCGTTCTTTGTACAGTAGTTTTCATTTGCGCAGTGGTACTTACAATTGGAAACTGTGCAACCGATGCTGTTGTTCTTGCTTTCGTTCATTACTAAAACCTCCTTTTTGCGGATAGAGTGTCTATCCTACAAGTTAGTGTTACCCGAATACGTTTAATAATAAGGTGAAATTTAATGAAAAAAGAAAATGTTATAAAATCCTGTTATTCAGCTTTAGGCAAATATACACCACTTGAGGTTGATTGCGGTCAGCTTTGTGACGGCTTTTGCTGCAAGGGTGGCGAGAATCTTGGTATGCTCCTTTTCCCCGGTGAGGAGAGCTTAATTGATGGGGATATAACTGTAACCGAGGATGCCAACGGTCGCAAGGTGGCTGTGTGCAACGGCTCCTGTGACAGAAGCAAAAGACCTCTTTCCTGCAGAATTTATCCCTTGCTTCCTGTTTTTGACGGTGAGAAAATAGAAACTGCTTTTGACGTAAGAGCAAATTGCCCGCTTACAAGCGGTGAGCTTGAAATAAGCCGTCGCTTTGATAAGGCGGTGAGAAGGGTAGGCAAGTATCTGCTGCTGAACGAGGAAACAAAAGCGTTCCTTACAGAGCTTTCGGAGGAGCAGCAGGAATATAACAAGCTTAAGGATATTTTGGGCGTATAAACGTCTGGAATATTTTTTAAAAAATTTTTTTGAAAAAGTGTTGACAATCTGATATTCTTCTGTTATATTATAAGTGTAAACAGTAATCATTACTACTTATGGAGGTGAGTATATGAGAAGTTCAAAGCAGCGTGATGCAGTTTTACAGGTTCTTCGGGAATCCTGTGACCATCCCACAGCGGATATGATTTTTGAACGAGTCCGTGAGCAGATTCCAAACATAAGTCTGGGTACGGTTTACAGAAATCTGGGTCAGCTTAAGGATGAGGGCTTTATCACAATAGTGGAGAGTAGTGACACCAAGGTTCACTACGAGGGAAACCTTACGGACCATATACATTTTCTCTGTAAAAGCTGTCACAATATTACAGATGTTTTTTGTGAAACACAGGTTCCAACCGCACTCACCGATATGGGCTTGCAGGTGGAATCAGCCAAAACAGTTTATTACGGCTTGTGCAATTCTTGCCGATAATAATATAATTTGATAATTAAAGATTTTTATTAAAAGGAGTTATTTATTATGAAAAAATGGAAATGCTTAGTTTGCGGTCAGATCGTTGAAGGTGAACACGCACCTGAGGCTTGCCCTCTTTGCAAGGCTCCCACAGAAAAGTTTGTTGAGGTTAAGGATGAAGAAATGACATGGACAGCAGAGCACGTTCTCGGTGTTGCTAAGGGCGTAAGCGAGGAAATCATTGAGGGTCTCCGCGCTAACTTCCAGGGCGAGTGCACAGAGGTTGGCATGTACCTTGCAATGGCAAGAGTTGCTCACAGAGAAGGCTACCCCGAAATCGGTCTTTACTGGGAAAAGGCTGCTTACGAAGAGGCAGAGCATGCAGCAAAGTTTGCAGAGCTTCTTGGTGAGCTTGTAACAGACTCAACAAAGAAAAACCTTGAAATGCGAGTAGAAGCTGAAAACGGCGCAACACTCGGCAAATTCGAGCTTGCTAAAATGGCTAAGGAGCAGAACCTTGACGCTATCCACGATACAGTTCACGAAATGGCTCGCGACGAGGCAAGACATGGCAAGGCTTTCGAAGGTCTTCTTAAGAGATATTTTGGTTAATCATGAATAACATTCCGGCGTGTTGTCCACGTTGTGGTGATGAGGTGGCGTGGAAAGAGGTTATAAATCCT
>JAGBTL010000194.1 GCA_017631355.1 Clostridia bacterium | reverse complement strand
TTAAGCTTGGTACATATTGGGTAGTAGCATTTATCGGTGCAGTGCTGCTTCTTGTAACAGATTGCTTGCCCTTGAGTGAGCTTGCAGGCGGTCTTACGCAGAACACGTCGGTAAATCCATTGAAGATTCTTGTTCTTTTTTTCAGTATGACCTCGTTATCGGTTTACCTTGACGTTCTCGGCTTTTTCAGGTTTCTCGCGAATGCTGTTCTCAAGAGGGCAGGGCACAATCAGAAAACACTTTTTCTGATGCTTTACCTGACAGTTTCAGTTCTGACGGTTTTCACATCAAATGACATTATTATCCTTACATTCACTCCCTTTATATGCTTCTTTGCTAAAAAGGCTAAAATAAGCCCTCTGCCGTACCTTATAGCCGAGTTTGTTGCCGCCAATACATGGAGTATGGCTTTAATTATCGGCAATCCTACAAACATTTACCTTGCTTCCTCGGCAGGGGTGGATTTTATGCAGTATCTTAAGGTGATGGCGTTACCCACTCTTGTAGCAGGCACGGTTTCCTTTGTGGTGCTGTATGCTATGTTCCATAAAAAGCTCCGTCAGGAGATTACCCCTAACGTAAGTGATGAGCCTGTTAGGGACAAGGTGCTTCTTGTTGTGGGCATTGTGCACCTGGCATTGTGTACGCTCCTTCTGACAGTCAGCAGCTACATCGGGCTTGATATGTGGATTATTTCAGCAGGCTTTGCTGTTTCCTTGTTTGTTTCCACCGCAACAATCTGCCTTATCAGGAAAAGACCCGTTTCCATCCTTTACAGAACCTTTTCAAGACTTCCCTTTGAGCTTATTCCCTTTGTTGTTTCAATGTTCACAATAGTGCTTTCGTTGAATCACGCAGGCGTAACCTCGTTGATTGCGGGACTTTTCAAGGATGATTTTTCTGCATTTACATTTGGTTTTGCCTCATTTATAAGCGCAAACGTTATAAATAACATTCCAATGAGCGTTTTGTTCAGCTCCGTTCTTGAAAACACAAGCCTTTCACAGGCGGGGTATATGCAGGGCCTTTATGCTTGCATTGCAGGCTCAAATATCGGCGCTTATCTCACTCCTGTTGGTGCGCTTGCGGGTATTATGTGGTCATCAATACTCAAGCGCTATGGCATAAGCCTTTCATTTAAGGACTTCCTTAAATACGGCTCTGTTGTTGCAATACCCACGCTGTTGTCGGTTTTGTTAAGCTTGATTGTCGTTTTTTGACTGATTTTAGCAAAATGCTTGACATTCTGTCGTTAAAGAATTTATAATAACATTAATCAAGATAAATCACGTCTTGGTAATTACAATAATCAGGAGGATTATTATGGATAACAATGGTTACGTTCCTCAGCAGCCTCAGGCAGGCTACGTTCCCCCTCAGGGTGGTTACATTCCACCTCAGCAGCCCGTTTATGGCGGTCGTAGCATTGAAGAGGTAAGCTTTGGTAAGCTGTTTGGTCTCAGCATTATCACTTGCGGTATTTATAGCTTGATTTACTACGCTAAGAGAGCCGAAGACATCAATTACCTTACATCAAGGTATCAGAAGCCTCTTATGAATTTCTGGCTTGTTTATCTTCTCCTTTCAGGTCTTACTTGTGGTATTTTGCCCCTGGTATGGATGCATCAGTTCTGCAACCGTATTGGCGAAGAGGCTAACAGACGTGGTATAAACACAGGCAACTTCAGTGCTTCTACCTTCTGGATTTGGTGTGTTCTTCTTTCCTTTATTGGTGTTGGACCCATCATCTTCATTTACAAGCTTACTGAGGTAACAAATGCACTCGCTCGTGACTATAACGCACGCGGTCTTTTTTAATTCAATATAATAGTAAAGCTCGTCTTAAGTAAAGCTTAAGACGAGCTCATTTTATTTTATTACGAATGTTGTAACCGAGTGACCCTTTAACGGAAGTGTCATAACGGGGGTATCAAAGGCTGTTGTAAAAGCCTTGCTCCAGCTTTCCCCATTATCCATTGTACCGCTTGTTCGGATTGCTTCAATTACTCCGCTCTGTTTAAAGTCACTCACGTCAATGGTGATTTCTCTGTCCTTGCTGTTTTTGTTTACTGCAACAAGTGTCAGGGTACTTTTGTCCTTGCTTATTGCACCAAGGGTTGCTTTGCTTGTGTGAATGATAGTGTCTCCGGGTCGGATAAACCTGCTGAACTGACCAAAGCAATAGTATTTCTTTGTCAGTATAATTTCTTGCTTGTCGTGGTCAGCAAAGGCAATGCCCCAATAACCGCCCTTGGTGTCAGGTGCGCCCGAATCCTTGTTGCCCATATATCCGTCTTTGCTTACGTGGTGGTCAATCGTCAGCCACATAACCCAAGCAGAGGGGGAGAGTGCGTTTATGTCGGATATGATTTTTTGTGCAAACCATAATCCTGCACCCATTTCACCTGCTTTTTTGCTTGAAACAGAGCTCCAATCTGTTTCGCTCATCCACAGATTACGGTTTTCTGCCTTCATAAGCTTACCGAGGCTATTAATTTTCTTTGTGTTGTATGTATGTGTGCTGATTCTGTCAATAACGTCCTTTGCTTCCTGTGAATAAAGCTTGTAGCTGTTTAGCGCTTTGTCCGTAGAAGTTTCGTCACTTGCGGCAATATCAATGTGGTTTAAGCCCCTTGCACGGATTTCACGTGCGGTTTTAATTATAATTTCATTCTGACTTTTGCCGGGGTCAAAGTGACAGCCCTCCTGCTTTTCGCTCATATAGTGCCAGAAGTCGGTATCAGGCTCATTCATAGGTGAAACAGAGGAAACCTTGATATTAAGCTTGTTGTTTATGTATTCCGTAACATCCGCAAGATATTTTGCAAACGCATCGTAGCAGTCGTCACGAAGATTGTTTTCGTTTGGATCCTTGCCGCCTGAGGAGCAGCCGCTTTTGCACATGAAGTAGGGTGGAGAGTTTGAAAAAGCCTCAACAAAAGCATCCTCGCCCGACTCTTCATAGCAGGCCTTTAGAACGTTTATTTGATTACTGTCAGCGTTATAGTCATAGGTGTAGCTATCACTATCCTTGTTGTGTATCAGCCAACCGGGAATCATTGAATCTGTACGTGTAATGTGCTTGTGGGAGGGGTCGTCACCACCGCCAATGTTATAGCGCATAATGTTGAGGTCAAGCCCCTCGTCACCAAAGAATAGCTTTGCTGATTTTTCGGTCAGCACAGGGGAGTAGCCGATCCTGTGAGCCCACCAGCAAAGGCTTCTGCCCCATCCCTGAAAGCTACCATTATTGGTTGTTGATGCGTTTTTCGTTGATATCTTAACAATATTGTCCGTCATATTACACACATCGCTATGGTTTTATAATACATTTAGTAAGGGCTTATTTCAAGTATTTTCAGTTG
>JAGBTL010000193.1 GCA_017631355.1 Clostridia bacterium | reverse complement strand
GTGTTTGTGGGATAGTAATGACGGAGGTCTGCTGTGTCATCGGGCCAACCAAGTGTTGAGAAGGGCCAGAGAGCAGAGCTGAACCATGTATCAAGAGTATCCTCATCCTGAAGGAAGTTAGTGCTGCCGCACTTGGGACAGGTTGTAAGGTCTTCCTTAGAAACAACCATTTCACCGCAGTCGTCGCAGTACCATGCAGGGATTCTGTGACCCCACCAAAGCTGACGTGAAATACACCAGTCACGTGTGCCGCGCATCCAGTTAAGATAGTTCTTTGTGAAGCGCTCGGGAATGAACTGAACCTCACCCTTTTCAACGGATTCAATCGCAGGCTCTGCAAGAGGAACCATACGAACGAACCACTGCTTTGAAACCATAGGCTCAATAACGTTGTGACAACGGTAGCATGTACCAACCTCGTGCTTAAGGGGCTCAATCTCCTTGATGTAGCCGCCTGCCTCAAGGTCGGCAAGGATAGCCTTGCGAGCCTCCATTGTTGTCATGCCTGCATATTTGCCGCAATCAAGAACCTCGGGCTCATTTTCAGTTGCCTTGCCGCTTGCAATAAGCTCGTCGGCAATGCGCTTGTCCTCGGCACCGGTAAGGTGACCATCATAGGTAAACGTACGAACAATGGGAAGATTGTTGCGGAGACCAACCTCAAAGTCGTTGGGGTCGTGTGCAGGTGTGATTTTAACAACACCCGTACCCTTTGTCATATCAGCATGCTCGTCGCAAACAATGGGAATTTCCTTATTGAGCAAGGGAAGAATTACATGGCAGCCGTGAAGGTGCTTGTAGCGTTCATCCTCTGCATTGATAGCAACAGCGGTATCACCGAGCATTGTTTCAGGACGTGTTGTAGCAAGCTCAAGCTTCTCCCCTGTTTCCTTAACTGTGTAAAGAAGGTGCCAGAAGTTGCCGTCCTTCTCCTCATATTCAACCTCAGCGTCTGAAATAGAAGTATTACAGCAGGGGCACCAGTTAACCATACGGTTGCCTCTGTAAATGAGGTCCTTTTCATAAAGGCGAACGAAAACCTCGCGAACTGCACGTGAGCAGCCCTCATCAAGTGTGAAGCGCTCTCTGTCCCAGTCGCATGATGAGCCAAGCTTTTTGAGCTGCTCAATAATTCTGCCGCCATACTGCTTTTTCCAATCCCATGCTCTTTCAAGGAAACCATCGCGGCCTAAATCCTCTTTAGAGATGCCCTCGGCACGCATTGCCTCAACAATCTTTGCCTCGGTAGCGATAGATGCGTGGTCTGTACCGGGGAGCCAGAGTGTGTCAAAGCCTGACATTCTCTTCCAGCGGATGAGAATATCCTGAAGAGTGTTGTCAAGGGCGTGACCCATGTGAAGCTGACCCGTGATATTGGGTGGTGGAATAACGATTGTGTAGGTGGGCTTGCCCTCTTCACACTTTGCGTGGAAGTATTTACCGTCAAGCCAGGTTTTGTATATACGATCCTCAACGTCCTTGGGATCGTATTGCTTTGCGAGCTCTTTCTTCAAAAGAAGTCCCCCTTAAATTATACTAATAATTCTAAACATAGAATCTCATTTTACACGCTATTATCCCATATTATAGCAAGAATGTCAATGATACATTTTAATGTTTTGATATATATTATATATAAATATTTTAAAAAAGTGATTAAGTCTGTTCTCCCACACCATTCTGACAATTAACCCTTGATTTTTGGGAAAAAATATAATATACTTAACTTGTAAACAAATACTCACAAAGGAGTTTTTAAAATGAACAAACCCATCAAAGAAAGAAGCTTTGCGCTTTACATTGTGCTTTCAGCTATCACATTCGGCATCTACCACATTGTTTTCTGGAACAAATTGTCAAAGGACGTTAACGTGCTTTGCGATGGTGACGGCAAAAAGACAATGAAGTACGGCTTCGTTTTCCTTCTCAACATTGTTACAGTTGGTATTTTCGGCCTTATCTGGAGATTCAAGCTCGCTAAGAGATTCCAGGCTAACGCTCCCCGTTATGGCCTCAAGTTCGGTGAAAGCGGTGCAAACGTGCTCGTATGCAGCCTTTTCCTTCCCATCGTTGGTCTTTTCATTACAGCACTTGTTATGGTTAGCAACTTCAACAAGCTTGCAAAGGAATACAACGACTATAACAGCCTTGTTGACCCCGACGCAGATAAAAACGTTGACGTTTTTGCTGACGAGGAAGAGGTTGAAGCATAATCAACTCCTACATAAAACTAACCCGCTCCAAAAGGAGCGGGTTTTATTTTTTATTATTTCAACTGTGAATGTATGTCCTCAAAAATTCGTTTTGTGTTTTTACGAAACACGATGCAAAGGGCAACTACAGTCACTGGAATTACAATCCACATTCCAACAATTACGCCAAACCAAAATTTAATTGCATAAGAAAACTCACCTGTTATAATAAGCACCGCAAACAAGCACAACATCGCAAGCATCCAAACAACACCAGCCCAAGCAAAAAGCTTAGGAAATGAATTAGCGGTAATAGTCACCTTACTGTTTACTCCGTCAAAAATAACTTGAATATCGGGCTTTAATAGATTAAATTTGTTTTTGTTTTTCAAAAGATAACCTGCACCGTTTTTCAGCACCGTATAGCCATCCAGTTTTAATTCAGGCTCACTGAAAAGCGGCTGAATATCATAAACCCTTTTTGCAAACATAAGCACACACCTTATTCAGAAGCATCATAATATCCGGAAGCAAAGCTTCCCTGATAATTTTGCACTTTTATTTGGTCATTTTTTCCTGTTTTACCTTGTGATCTATTACATGTCGTGATGCAAGCTCATTCATAATATCATCAACAGAAATACCCATTTCAATCATAAGAACGATTACGTGGTACATAAGGTCGGCAATTTCATAAATTGTTTCGGGCTTATCGTCTGCCTTACCTGCGATGATGACCTCGGTACACTCCTCGCCCACCTTTTTAAGGATTTTATCAATACCCTTCTGGAAAAGGTATGTTGTATATGAGCCTTCCTTAGGCTCACTTTTTCTGCCCTCAAGCATTTCAACAAGACCCTCAACAGAGAATGCAGGGGCAAGCTCATCATTTTCCATAACTGTATTGAAGAAGCATGAATTTTCACCTGTGTGGCAAGCAGGACCATCCTTTTTAACGCGAACAGTAAGAGCATCCATATCACAATCAGCGGTAATGCTTACGATATGCTGATAGTTACCGCTTGTTTCACCCTTGAGCCAAAGCTCCTGACGAGAGCGGCTCCAGAAGCATGTAAGCTTTTTTTCAAGTGAAATCTGCAGGCTTTCCTTGTTCATATATGCGAGAGTAAGCACGTCACCTGTTGCATCGTCAACAACAATTGCAGGGATAAGACCCTTTTCATCAAACTTTAATTTTTCAATATCAAACATAATTATAACCTCACTGTAATGTTATTCTCTTTAAGTGTGTTTTTCAAATCCTTAACTGCAACCTCACCGTAATGGAAGATTGATGCGGCAAGGCCTGCGCTAACCTGCGGAACTGTATTGAACAAGTCAACAAAGTCCTGCTGTGAGCCTGCACCGCCCGATGCAATTACGGGAACGTTTACGATTTCACAAACCGCCTTGAGCATTTCAATATCAAAGCCCTTTTTAACACCGTCGGTATCAATAGAGTTGACAACGATTTCACCTGCACCGTTCTCAACGCCCTTTTTAATCCATTCAAGAGCATCAAGGCCTGTGTTTTCACGGCCACCCTTGGCAAAGACCTTGAACTGACCGTCAACACGCTTTACGTCAACAGAGAGCACAACGCATTGGTCACCGTACTTTTCTGCCGCATGACGGATTAAATCGGGGTTTCTGATGGCACCTGAATTAACGCTGACCTTATCGGCACCGCATTTAAGCACCCTGTCAAAATCCTCAAGTGTATTGATGCCGCCACCCACAGTAAGGGGTATAAACACCTTTGATGCAGTTTCGGTAAGAATATCTGTAAAAAGCTTTCTGCCGTCAGAGGAGGCTGTAATGTCATAGAAAACAAGCTCATCGGCACCATTCTGACTGTAATATTCAGCAAGCTGTACAGGTGATGAAATCTCGTTGAGGTTTTCAAAATTTGTGCCTTTTACAACTGTGCCGTTTCGCACGTCAAGGCAAGGAATAATACGCTTGGTAATCATTTTGTGACCTCCAGAGCATCGCTTATTTTAATGGCACCCGTGTAATACGCTTTACCGATAATTGCACCGAAAAGATTCATTTCGTTAAGCGCCTTAACGTCGTCAAGGCTTGAAACACCGCCCGATGCAATAATATTTACATTAAATTTTTCCGAAAGCTCTTTGTAAAGCTGACGGTTTGTGCCTTGCATTGCACCATCCTTTGAAATATCGGTGCAGATAACGGTTGCAACGCCTATATTCTGCATCTTTTCAAAGAACTCAAGGGTTGTGTATTCGCTCTTTTCGACCCAGCCCTTGATTGCAACAACACCATCCTTAATATCAGCGCCAACGGCAATTTTATCACCGTATGTAGCAACCGCATCCTTAAGGAATGCTTCGTCGGTTACAGCCGCTGTGCCGAGAATAACACGGCGTACGCCTGCATCAAGGTATGCCTTGACGGTATCCATTGAACGGATGCCGCCACCAACCTCAACGTTAAGGCTTGTGTTTTCAACAAAGCTTTTAATAATATCAATATTTGGTGTACCGCCATCGCGTGCACCCTCAAGATCAACCGTGTGAAGCTCGGTTGCGCCCTGTGCCTCAAAATCCTTGGCTATTTCAATAGGGTTTTCAGAGTAAACTGTAAGGGCATTATAATCACCCTTCAAAAGCCTTACTGCCTTACCCTCATATAAATCTATTGCAGGAAAAATTTTCATTTTCTTTAAGGAACCTTTCCAAAATTATAATTCGCAAAATGCTTTTAATATGTTCAGACCAACGTCACCGCTTTTTTCGGGGTGGAACTGACAGCCAAAGATGTTGCCCTTGCCAACCGCTGCTGTAACGGGCATGCCGTATTCAGACGTTGCAATAACAGAGTCATCACAATCGGTGGCATAGAAGGAATGAACAAAGTAAACGAAGTCACCCTCGTTTGTGTATTTGAAAATGGGACTATCAC
>JAGBTL010000192.1 GCA_017631355.1 Clostridia bacterium | reverse complement strand
CGTGTCACAAGAGAAAAACAGACTTTATACCGAGGGCGTGCTCAATGAAAAGGAACTTGCCGTTCTTGATGACGCTTCACTTGAACGCTTCTTTAAAAGTGATATTGGCACAAGGCTCCTGAAGTCAGATTGCGTTCTGAAAGAATATGAGTTTGCATTCCTTATGAAGGCAGGGGAGCTTTATCCCGATTCAGCCGAAAACGTCAGGAATGAGGAAATTGTTGTTCAGGGTAAGGCAGACTGCGCTTTCCTTGAGGGTGATAAGCTTGTTCTTATTGACTACAAGAGTGATAACCTTACCGATGCCGACGTTTTCAGAGTGCGCTATAAATCACAGCTTGATATTTATGCAAGGGCATTGACAGAGTGCACAGGCTACGCTGTGTCAGAGAGGTATCTGTACTCCTTCAAGATGAATGAGTTTATCAAGGTGTGATAGTGCTTTTTATGCCGCTTTTGTGATATAGTGCACAATAAAACCACCTCGTTTTTGTGATATTCAACAATGATTATTACTTCTTGAGAAAAAAATAATTTTTTGTTGAAATGCAATTATTAAGATGTTATAATATGTTTTATAAATGTCGTGGAGGTGTCTCTTTTTGGCAAACGAAAACTTAGAAGTCAAAGAAGGAGTTGCTGTAGAATCAACTGAGATTGACGCAGCCTCTCGCGAATACGTTTATGAAAATCGTCGTTATGTAGGCATGAAGGAAACAATCTGGTACGTTGTTTACGATATGTGTCAGAGCTTCAATATCGACGGTTTCTCAGATCGTTTCGTTACAAACATTCTTCAGATTGACCTTGACTTACAGACTGTTGTAAGAGTGTTCAACGGTTTCTGGGACGTTGTTAACGACCTCTTTACTGCAGGTATCGTTGAAAAAACCCGTACTCGTTGGGGTAAGTTTAAGCCTTACCTTGTTGCTCTTGGTATTCCCGGTACATTGGGTACCTGTTTCTATTGGTTAATGCCCCTTATCTTCAAGGGCAAGGGCGCCAAGGATATGGGTAAGTTCTGGACATACTTCATCCTCGCAATTGTGCGAGAGGGTGCAGGTACGTTCCGAGCAATTTCCCGTACAGGTATGCTTGCAACAATCACTCCTCACCCGCAGGATCGTACTCGTCTTATTACAGTTGCCGAGTTCTTCTCGGGTCTGCTTGGTGAAAAGCTACCACAACAGATAACCACTGTTTTGCTTGACCTTATCGGTAACAAGGTTATCAGCCTTTCTTACACGTCAACCTTCGTGTTTATGGGTAACTTTACATCAATCATAAGTGGTGTTGCTTCACTTATCTTCTGCGTTATGACTCGTGAACGAGTTATGCAGTCAATTGAAACTCCCAGCGTTATGCAGGGTATTAAGTCAATTCTTAATAACAAGCCGATTCTGTTGCTTACACTGTCAGAAACACTTTCAAACTTCAGCGTTGGCGGTAGCATCAATGACTACTACATAGACGTTCTTAACTTCGCATCCATGACGTTGGTTGCAGGTATCCCCGGTGCTATTATCAATCCCTTCTCATTCTCATGGGTACCGTGGTTCAGAAGAAGGTTCTCAACAAAGGCTCTCTACCTCCTCGGTACAAAGTCACAGTCACTTCTTGACATTCCCGTATTCCTTATTGGTATGATCGGTGGTAAGCATAACGGTATTTACAAAAAGGTTCTTCCAATGTTCTTCGTTATGGCCATTAAGGAAGCTATCTATATGATCTTCTGGGGTGTTCGTCGAGTTATCCCCAGTGAAATGTACAACGAGTCTATGGACTATTGTGAGTGGAAGAATGGTTACCGTACAGAGGCTATGACTTCTGTTGCTCGTGACCTTACAAAGAAGCTTGCAAGTATTCTTAACTCAGCACTTTCACTTCAGATCAAAAAGCTTATCGGTTACGATATCACCTCTTACACAAGCGGCGGTACACAGACAGATAACACAAAGATGGGTCTGTTTGCTATGGCAACAATTATCCCCACAGTAACAGGTCTTTTAGGTATTATCCCCATTCTCTTCTACGACCTTACAGGCGAGAAACGTGAGCGTATGTACGCTGAGCTTCTCAAGCGTCGTGAGGAAGCTTCAAAGATTGCATCATCAGGTGATGAGGAAGCAATGAAAAAGCTTGCAGAAGAGCAGACCGGCGTTAAAAAGGTTAAATCATAAAGTATAAATAAGCGGTGCTTGGCACCGCTTATTTTTATGTGAAAAACATCCCTGAATCGGCTTGATTCAGGGATAAATCGTTTATTCAATTGTTGTAAAGTAAACGTTTTCAACAGGGTGCTTACCTCTGTGGCTTCTGTATTTAGAAGCGCCAGATTCAAATAATAAGTAAATTCCGTCGGCGGTGTTTGCCAAGCCCTCTGCCATAGGCGGTGCGGTATATTCCTTTAAAAGGTAATCGCTGCTGCAGGCAATTACGTCAACAGACTTGTTGTCAATTGTAATTGTATCGTTCTTTTCGTTTACAAGGATATCATCAAATATGTATATTTTGGAATTGTTCTTTCTGCCGTAGCTTGTGCTGAAAATAATTTTTTCTGTCTTGGTGAAAGCCATTCCCTGCACCTGTTCGGGAATCGCTAGCATATAATCTGGGATATATCCGTTTGATTCGCTATTGATTTTTTTAGTGTCGGGTAAACCCTCCTTTAATAAATATCCCTCGCAGTAAGCGTAGAAGGTTTCGCCTGTTGTCAGCGTTGTGATGTTTGTTGCTTCGCTACGTCCCTCGGGGCTGCTTTCAATAAAATCGCCGACCCATAAAATGTTGTTGTGGATACATGCGAAGGACCCCTTTGTGTTAAGCCTAAACTTTCCTTTAAAGTGAAGGGGAGAGCCGTTCTTGTGGTTTACAAGGTCAACTGAAGGGATGGTGTAGCACTCGCCACCGCTTGTAAGGTAAATGGTGTTCTGTGATGAAGCAATTCCACCTGCGTGTCCGTAATAATCATCACCATTGGTTGTTTTTAGGGGATATGCACCAACAAGCTTGCCTGTGTTAGCATCAACCGCCATTATCATTGATGGGAGCTTGCTGTCATCATAGTAGCCGCTGATAAGGAAGCAGCCTGTTGTTTCATCAAAGCAAATTCCCTGTGGGATTATTCCCTCCATAAGGCCGGGTGTTATGAAATCACTTCTGAACGATTTGAAGAATTCAGCAAAATCCTCATTGTTGGCTATTTTAGTTTTTTTGATAACCGAGGTCTGGGTTATGTTGTTGGTAATTTCTTTTGTGCGCCTCACGGAGGTGCCGTCACATCCGCAAAGCATAAGTAGTGCCGTCATAAGGCACAACAGCTTTAAAATTCTATTTTTCATATTCACTCACTCATATTAAAAAAATAAACCCCTTGAACGCTGTTCAAGGGGAGTGGAGCGGATGACGAGGCTCGAACTCGCTACCTCCACCTTGGCAAGGTGGCGCTCTACCAGATGAGCTACATCCGCATATACAGGCATTTGAAATACCTGTGGTGCCTCCGGTCGGAATCGAACCAACGACACGAGGATTTTCAGTCCTCTGCTCT
>JAGBTL010000191.1 GCA_017631355.1 Clostridia bacterium | reverse complement strand
AGGATTGTTCTGATTTCCACTTTATCCTCACCGTTTTCATCTGTAACACCCATTGGCTTCTTCTGAAGTGTACCGATACCGATAACACAAACCTGAGGTGGAATAATCATAAGCATAGCAACCTCGCCGGAAAGTCCGCGTGTGTCTGCGCCTACGTTAGATACTGTAATTGTGCCCTGCTTGAGATCCTCGCGTGTGATTTTTTCTGTAGCAGGAATAGCCTTATAAGCCTTTTTCTCAGCGCCCTTAAGACGAACAATTCTGTGACGCTTGTTTGAATTTGCACCGTAAAGGCGCTTGATTGCACGGATAAAGTGACCGCTCTTGAGCTTATCAAGTGTGTCGTGGAATGCAACTGAATAAAGTGCTTCTACAAGGTTTGTTTTTTCAAGGCGGCGGTTGATATCTGCCTGATATTCCGCAATTTCCTTAAGTGTTTTATTACCCATATCCTTCATTGTGATGGTCATCATATTACCATCGGGAAGAATCCACGGTACAGAAATGTCAATGTTGTCAAACTCTGTAACCTTGCCGCGAACAAGACCCTTCTCATAGTGGATATGTGCGTTGATCATGGGATCAACCTCAATAGCTTCGGCAATTGCCTTAAGAAGAACTGCATTGAGAGTAATCTTTGCACCCTCACCGGTGTTTTTGTCTGCAGAAAATTTCTTAAAGGCTTCCATAAATTTTGTAACGTCAGGTTCATACTGATAGCTAACGTGAGGAATATTCTGCCAACTTTCAGTGCACATATTAGCCACGATTTTACGCTGAATTCCGAATCTGGTGATACTTTTTACTGCCATAGTTATTTCCTTTCAAAAAGATTTGTTTTATCTTATATGTAAAAAACTTAACTTACTGCACAAAACGACACAAACGCTATGCCGAATTGCGCTATGATAATTATAGCAGAGGAAATAGTGAATGTCAATTCACTGTTTCAAATTTTTCAACACAAAACCTGAAAACTGTTAAATTAAACAAATAAATGCTGTTTATATTGTTAATTTAGCAATAAAAACTATTTTCTCATATTAATAAAGTGTTAATTTTGAAACCCGTAATTTTACATACTTGATTATAAAATAAATAATATGTTATAATACCGAGTGATAATCTAAAAGATATTCGGAGAGACCTATGGATTTGCTGAATAAGGTTCTTTACAAGCTTCACATAAAAAAACGACCTCGTCCCAAGCGTGAAAGGGGCGAGCTGTTTCCCCCTGCCGTAAAGGAGGCTATTGCTGACCGCGGCATTGATACAGACAGCGTTATTCACGGCTTCAAATCAAATATGAGCGGTGCTGAAAAATTCGGTGATTGTTACATATTCTTTACTCAGGAAAGCATATACACAATCGCCTTTGACGACCCGCCACCACCACCCAAAAAGGGCAAAAAGCTGCCTGACATTAAGCCTGTTATCAATAAAATAACAAGCACCCCCATTGCCGATGCTGATGAAATGTTCTGTGAGCAATATCTTGCAACAGGTCAGCTGACCTACACCAAGAACGGCGAATACTATTCCCTTGGCTATTTTCCTGTGGGTACACTTGAAAAGGCTGACACCTTCAGAAAGATTTTTAATGCCTACAAAAACGGCAACGACTACCGGCAATATCTTTCAACTGCCACAGGTAACACCTGTGAAAAGTGTGGTGAGCCTATTCCCAAAGGTCTGAAATACTGCAAGGACTGTGTTGACAGGTCATCCACCATCAAGCGCCTTTTTTCCTTCTTTGGCGAGGTTAAGGGCAAAATGATTTTTATGATTTTTGCTGTCTGCTTCAGCTCCTGTATTTCACTTATCATACCCAAATTCAGCACACAAAAGCTGTATGACGAGGTACTCAACGCAGGAAACGGAGCCTCATACGAGGTTTTGCTCAAGGGCTTGTTCACCATTGTGCTTACAATGGCAATTCTCAAAATCTCCCAGCAGCTTTTCACACTCTTTTACCAGTACATAGTTGCAGGAATATTGCCCGACGTTGTTTACGGAATCAAGCTTAAAATCTTCAAGGCAATGCAGAGGCTGTCAGTAGGCTTTTACACTCACAAACAGACAGGCTCGCTTATGGAGCGTGTAACGCGTGACTCAAACAACATTTACTGGTTCTTTGTTGACGGCTTCCCCTATCTTATTGCTAACCTGATTTTAGTTATCGGTATCCTTGTTATTATGTTCATAACAAGCATCAAGCTCACGCTTATGATATTGGGAGCTGCCTGTGTAATTTTTGTTGCATATCCTCTTATCAACAAGCATTTCCGCAAGCTTCACCACAAGGTATGGGTTCAGTATTCAAAGCTGAGCTCAAAGGTAAGCGACAACATTAACGGTCACCGCATAATCAAGGCATTTTCAAAGGAAAACGATGAGCTTTCACAATTCTCAAATCTGAGCACAAAGCTTTACAATGCAGAGGTAAGCGTTACCGACGTAGAGAGCACGGTTTTCCCCCTGCTTGCAATAATTATATATCTGCTTTCCGCTATCGTTCTCAGCGCAGGCGGTGTTATGGCAACCACTACCGACGACCTTACCGTTGGTGAGCTTCTTACCTTTGTGGTATATCTTGGTATGCTTCAGCAGCCCATTGATTTCCTCAGCTGGGTTATGAACTGGTGGTCACGCTGTGTTGACTCATCGCAGCGCGTTTTTGAAATTATGGACACCGAGCCTGATATCAAAGACAAGGAAAATCCCGTTATCCTTGAGAATTTCAGGGGTGAAATAGAGCTTAACGAGCTTCAGTTTGAATATGAGCCTGCACACCCCATCATTAAGAATCTGTCACTTAAAATCGAAGCAGGTGAAATGCTTGGTATTGTTGGCAAAACAGGCGCAGGTAAAACAACAATTTCAAACCTTATTGCACGACTTTACGACCCCAAGGAGGGTATTGTAAAAATTGATGGTGTTGACGTAAAGGACCTTTCCTCAAAGCAGCTCCGTCAGAATATCGGTATCGTTTCACAGGACATTTTCCTGTTTATGGGCACTATTGCAGATAACATCCGCTATGCTCGTCCCGATGCCACAAACGACGAGGTTATTGCCGCTGCCAAGGCTGCATCCGCCCACGGATTTATTACAAAGCTGCCCGACGGCTACGAAACGTGGGTCGGCTCAGGCGGACAGGATTTATCAGGCGGTGAAAGGCAGCGCATAAGCATTGCCAGAACAATTATCCAGAACCCCAAGATACTTATTCTTGATGAAGCTACCGCGGCTATGGATACTGAAACAGAGCGCAACATTCAGAACTCATTATCCGAGCTTAAGGCAGGCAGAACAACTATTGCTATTGCACACAGGCTTTCAACCCTGCGCGATGCCGACAAGCTTGCTGTTATTGATGACGGTGAGTGTGTTGAGTTCGGCACGTACAAGGAGCTTATGGATAAACAGGGTGCATATTACAGGCTCTTCAAATTACAGGAAGAGGCTTTAAGATTTATCGGAATCGGCGAGGATGCCGAAGCCAAGAAGGAGGATGACAGCAAGGATGAATAACAACGACAGACTTACCATCAGCTTTTTAAACCCGAGCCAATGCAAATTCTCCTTTAACAGTAACGGCTTTCTCATTTTCACTCTTAATGGCGAGGCCAAGGGCAGAGTAAAGCTCATCAGAACCTACCCTTACACTCTTACAGACGAATACATCTGCGTACACGACCTTGACGATAAGGAAATCGGCATTATAAGAAGCCTTAATGAGCTTGATGCCGAATCAATGGAAAGTGCACAGAGGGAGCTTGCTAACCGCTATTACTGCCCTACTGTTACAACTGTTAAAAAGGTGAAGGAGCGAATGGGCAACTTCTATTTTGAAACCATTATAGACAACAACCCCAAAAGCTTCACGGTACGCGATATTACAAAAAATCTCCGCTTTGCAAGCGAAAACACACTCCTCATATTTGATATGGACGGCAACAGATACATTATCCCCGACTTTGATAAAATAGAGGAAAAAAGCAGACATTTATTGGAGCCTTATTTGTATTGATTATGAAAGAAATTACTGCACACTTTGACATCTCGCCCGATGGAAAGAATTGTGACGGTACCCTGCTTTTCAAGGACGGCACAATAACACTTACCCTCGGGTCAGATAAGCAACAATTTAATATTCAAGGCATTAAAGAGGCTGTGCAATATACTGATATAGGGTGCGGTCACCTTGAGCTTGTGCCTGTTGACGGCGCCGCTGACGGCAGCGACAACATACACGTGTGCCGCTTTTCTATGACCTGTGTGGGCGAAATCGGTGAGTTTACAAAGGTTATAAACCATCTGCTTGAAACAGGCGAGCTGCTTGATATAAACACAACAGACCTGCCAATATGCCCCAAATGTCACAGACACTATTTACGCGGTATGAATATCTGTATGTTCTGTGTTAAAAAATCATACGTTTTTTCAAGAGCCTTCAAATATTTCAAGCCCTATGCAGGAACAGTTTTTCTTACAGGCATATTGCTGGCGCTTTCCAACGTGCTTTCGGCTATAATGCCCCTGTTCAATTCAATGCTCATTGACCATTACCTTGTTCCTGTTGACGGTGCGGCACCATTATTCCAATCAAGGACAACAGGCATATTGGTTACTGTTCTCCTTATGGCGCTTACCTTTGCCGTAGCAAAGGTCATCACAATGGTCAGCTCACGAGTTTCTAACAGAATCGGTGCAAGGTTTTCAAACGACCTGCGCAACATTGTTTATGCCAAGGTGCAGGAGCTTTCACTCACCTCAATGTCAAAACGCTCTGCAGGTAACCTTATGCACCGTGTTACAAATGATACCGAGCGCGTTAAGGAATTTTTCAATCAGCAGGGTCGCTACCTTGTGGAGCAGATTATTGTTTTCGCAGTTGTGCTCACAATATTATTCTGCACCAACGTATGGCTCACACTTGTTGTTCTTCTCCCCATTCCATTGGGTGTATTTGCAATGACACGCTTCCGCCACTCCACAAGGCTGCGTTACCATAAGCAATGGCGCATAAACTCAAAGGCTACCTCAATACTCCACGATATAATCAAGGGAATTCGTGTTGTTAAGGCATTCGGCAACGAGGAAAGAGAAATTGAAAAATTCTCAAGCGTTTCCCAAAAGCTTCGTGATATAAGCGCATCCAACGAAAAATATTGGGCAGTCACCTTCCCTCTTGTGGGCAACTTTATGACAATTGGTGAGTTCCTTGTTCTGCTTATCGGTGGCAAAATGGTGCTTGACGGCACCCTTACCCTTGGTGAGCTGACACGCTTCAATATGTACCTTGTGTTCCTGTATGCACCCCTGCGTTGGATATCAATGTTCCCCCGAAGGCTTGCAGACTGTACCACAAGCCTTGTTAAGATTTACGAGATTTTAGACGAGGAGCCACAGACTGACCCCATTGAGGATGACGGTATTCTTGATGCATCAGGTGCACTTGAGCTTCAGAACGTTACGTTCGGCTACAAATCCTATGAGCCTGTTCTCAAAAACTTCAGCCTGAACATTCAGCCCGGTGAAATGATTGGTCTTGTAGGTCACTCAGGTGCAGGTAAATCAACGGTTATAAACCTTTGTATGCGACTTTATGACCCCAATATCGGCAAAATCACCATTGGCGATGTTGATATCCGAAGCATTCCACCAAAGGAGCTCCGCGATAATATTGGTGTTGTTTTCCAGGAAACCTACCTGTTCTCGGGAACCATTTATGAAAACATTGCCTATGCCCGTGCCGACGCAGAATATGACGAGGTTATTGCCGCTGCAAAGGCTGCAAATGCACACGAATTCATAACAAAGCTGCCCGACGGCTACAACACCGTTATCGGTGAAAACGGTCACTCTCTTTCAGGCGGTGAGCGTCAAAGAGTAAGCATTGCCCGCGCAATTCTCAAAAACCCGAAAATACTTATACTTGACGAGGCAACAAGCTCACTTGACCCTGAAACCGAAATCAAGATTCAGGAGGCTCTTGCAAGGCTGATTGAGGGCAGAACAACAATCGCAATTGCTCACAGACTTGCGACCCTTAAAAATGCCGACAGGCTTGCGGTCATTGAAAAGGGGCGCCTTGCAGAGCTTGGCACCCACGAGGAGCTGATTGCACAAGGCGGCATTTACGCGGACCTTGTAGCAGCCCAAAGACAGACTCAGGCGTTGAATTAAACAACCACGTCAGCAAGCATAAGGTAGTGGTCGCTAAGGTCAAGCAGCTCCCTTTGGGAAAGTATTGCACAGCGCCTTACATCTACCTGACCCACCGCAAAAACGTGGTCAACACAATATGAAAAAAGCCCTTTACCGCCGCCGCTTATCTTTTGCCTTGCAGGATAGCGCAGATCGGTCATATTAAGGCTTAAAACATCATAAATAACAGAGGTGCAGTATGATACTGTACCTCTTTTCTTTGCATTAAAATCTCCTGTGATTATTACAGGACAAGCATATTTAACATTCAGGCTGCGCACAAGCTGTGTCACCTGCTGTGCCTGAACAAGCCCCGCAGAGTTATCCCCGTCTGTTACATTAAAGTGAGTGTTCACAGCAACAAAGCGCTTACCTGAAGCCTTGAAGATAAACAGCCCCCACACAACACGCCTTAGCCGTGGGTTACTGCCTCTCACAAGTGCTTCGTTTCCGTATTCAAGCAGCTCAACCCTCTCGGGGTTATAGGCAATAGCCGTCATAAAGCCGCCCAATTCGGTTCGCAGAGGGTCAACGATGGAATATGGCGTTTTGTCCTTCAGGTTGCAAAGCCACCACCTGCTAACCTCCTGCAGACCTATTACGTCGGAGCTCACAGAACAAAGCAAATCGCACACACCATCCGACCTGCAGCTATCCCTACCACCGTAATAGCCTATACCGTCCGCAAGGAGGTTGTACGTCGCAACCCTTATCTCGTCACTACCATGCGGATAACTCTGCTCTACGGCCCTGCAAACGGCTTTAATTGCGTTTTTATCCACCGTTGAACCAACAACACTCTGTGTATGGTAAATAATCCCACAGGGCAAGACGGATAAAATAAACAACCATATCGCAAAAAGTATATCTGATATTTTTCTCATAACGATATTGTTTGTTGAATTTATCACATAATACAAAATTATAATTCAAGCTATTATGAACTTACAAATGCATTTACTACGATGTTTTTTGTCTGCGAAGCTTTATAGCTTGCGCCCGGTAAATCTGCATTTTGCATCAAAAAAGCACTCCCGAAAAGGGAGTGCTTTAAGCTTACTGCTTTGCGCCGTTATCAAACATTTCAAGAGCCTTAACGCTTGCTGCGAAGCAATCTGCAAGACACTTGGGATTAAGGGCGTCGGGAGTATCACGTCTTGTGTGATAGAAATCAGGAAGCGCGTGGTTAAGGGCTGTAATACCTGTTGCGCGCATACCTGCCTGAGCAAATGCTGCTGAATCAGTTGCACCGCCAAGAGGAGGAACCATACCCTTGCTACAGGGAATATCAAGCTCCTGACAAGCCTCGTAGAACAGGTCGGAAACGTCCTTGTCAACCTTAACTGTAGCATTAAGGTCGCGATAGTTTACGCTGAGGTGCTCACACTGAGCAATTGTATCATAAGAGAAAACGAATGTGGGAACGTCATTGAACTCATGTGCATGAGCCTCGCACCATGCCATAGCACCGCGGAGACCTGCTTCTTCTGAACCGGAGAGAACAACACCAACCTCGGTATTTTCAAGCTCAATGCCTTCATCGTGGAGCATTTTAAGAATTGCCATACCAATATAGCAGCCGCTGAGGTTATCGTTTGCACCGTCAACGTGTTTTTTTCTGTTCCACATAAAGTAAAGACCAACCCAGAAGGGAACGAAAACAAGTGCACCAAGACCTAATTTAAGTGCAAGGTCGTCACCTAAAGCACCTGCAGCTCTCGCGATAGCAATACCAAGCAAATAGAATGCACCAATAAAGCAGGTAATCATATGTATATCAAAGCCGAGGTATGAAAACTTTTCCTTGACAGGCCATTCCCAAGCTGCATCGGGGTGACCGTTGAAGATAATCCTGCGCTTAACCTCACCTGTGGGCTTTTTGAAGCCGGTTGCATTATGACCAATTTTTTCCTTAAAGAACTTGTCAACAATCTTTTTATATAGGCCGAACTGTAATACACAGATTGTAAGACCAAGTATAATAAGTACAATTGAAAGTGCTGACACAAAGAAGTATGAAATATATGCCAACAAGCAGAAGGTGATTGTAAAGTTAATCCAGCCGAAGAATGAGCCGGGATTTTCCTTAAAGCCTTCAACGTAAACACGGTCACAGCCGTATTCCTTCATCTGCTCGGCCGCATATTCACAAGCCTGCTCCTCACCGCGTGAGCCGGGGCCGCGCTTTTCAAACTTTGTGCAGATATGGGTAATTTCATCCACCATATACTGAGCATATTTGTCTTTTTGTGCAATAAACTTGCTAAAATCCATAACACTCTCTCCTTGTAGTTAATAATATCATTTTACCTTATTTTTAGATATTGTCAATAAATTACTGCAATAAAAGCACATTTTATTTATCGTTTTTTATATCATTTGCAAATCTGCAGGCACGAATGTAACACTCGGCAATATATTCCTCAATAGGCATTTTGTCGTATTTATCATTTTCATGGCGGTTGGGCTTGGATTTATTATTCAGCTCAAAGGTCAGAATGTCACCATAGCCACACTTATTGAGCCTGTGGGCAAGCTCCTTCCAGTCTGCCATACCGTCATAGGGCAACAGGTGTAAATCATCGTGCCAGAAAATTCTGCCGTTTGCATCCTTAACACCAAGATTATCGTTAAGGTGGGTTGCTATAAGCTTTTCGCCATATTTTGCCACCAAATCCTCAGAGTAGTTATAGCACATTTCGTGTCCTGAATCCCAGCAGAAGCCAACACATTCCCTGTCCCAATTTGCTTTAAGAATAGCATCAAGGTACTCAACACCCTCGGTATTTTCAAAAGCAATTTTCACACCAAGTCTTTCAGCGTGGTCAATTACCCTACCATAATTCTTAAGACCAAACTCTGTGGGCACGTAGTCAACGTCAAAGCCCACGTACACGTGGCAAACCATTATGGGCACGTTATATTTTGCACACAAATCAAGACAATGGCAAAGTTCCTCCACGCCATCCTCTGCATCATCGGCACAGGATTCATCCCACATATCGGCACAATAGCCCCAGGGTGCGTGAATTGACTGAAAAATCATACCCTCCTCCTTGGCGACAAGGGCGCATTTTTCCACCATATCGTCCATAGCGTAGCCCCACAGAACGTTAAAGCCCTCAAAGCCTGCCTGCTTAAAAAGCTTTATCTGCTCCCACTCGGGCATACCAAACGTATTATTGGTTGATAAGCACAATTTACGACCAAACATAAATATCACATCCTTACTACATATATTACCACAATCCCCACGAAATTCAATAAGCAGTTTCTTGATTTTCGGGATTAGTTATCATATAATATCGTTGAAAGCTGAGGTGTTATTGTGAATATACACGAGCAATTTATTATGGGCAAACGTCCCGACCAAGCGCTTTGTGAGGACGGGCTTTTCATAAGTGACAGCTTTGTTGCGGTGCTTGATGGCGTAACATCAAAGAGCAGCCGCAGATTTAATAATTCAACAGGCGGCAGAGCCGCAATGGAGTGTGCAGCAGCTGTTCTGAAAAAAGCTTCTGCTGATACAAGCGGGGCAGTGCTTTTTGAAAGCATCAACAATGAAATTGCAGCATTACACAACGATACACCTACGGGCGAGGCCGCTGTTTGCATTATCGTTTACAGCGATTTTCACAAGGAAATATGGTCCTTAGGTGACTGCCAATGCATTATAAACGACACTTACTGCACCCACGAAAAGGCTATCGATACCACCCTTTCGGACATACGCGCAAGAGTTATTGAGGAGGCACTACGAAATGGTGCGGCCATTGAGGATATAACAGAGCATGACGTGGGCAGAGAAGCTATACTCCCACAACTGAAGGAGCAGCACCTGCTTGCTAACCGCACAGACCACGAATACGGCTACGCCGTGCTCAACGGCTGTTCCTTTGACCATAACAGTATAATCACCTATCCTGTAAAGGCTGGTGATACCGTTATTCTTGCAACAGATGGATATCCCCGACTTTACAACACTCTGCAAAAAAGCGAGGAATATCTGAAGCATATTCTCACAGTTGACCCCCTATGCTTCAGGGAATACAAATCAACCAAGGGTATTCAAAAAGGCAACTTGTCTTTTGATGATAGAGCATACATAAAATTCAGCGTTTAAAGCTTGAAATTTTGACTATTTATTATATTGACTTTTGCACCGATTGTGCTAAAATATACAACCGTTAAACATATTATAATAAGAAAGAAGTCTTTTTTATGCACGAAACTCCGGAGATTCTTTTAACGCTCTCCATGGCACTTTTATCGGGTCTTTTACTGTCCCGTGTTGCCAAAAAACTGGGCTTGCCTGCCGTTACTGCATACCTTGTGGCAGGTGTTATCATCGGTCCCTTCTGCCTTGGCAGAATCGGTTTTGTTTTTACCGAGGCTAATCCACCGCAGTACTATTCCCTTTTGTGCGACCTTGCACTCGGCTTTATTGCCTTTGCAATCGGCAACGAATTCAGACTTGCACAGTTAAAGAAAATAGGCAAGCAAGCAACGGTAATCGGTATTTTTCAGGCAGTTATCACAACAATAGTGGTTGACGTTGCTCTCATTAGCCTTTCCTTCATTCTGCCTGACGGATATCTCCCTTTACCCGCCGCCATAGTTCTTGGCGCAGTCGCAACTGCTACTGCACCTGCTGCAACGCTTATGGTTGTAAGGCAGTACAAGGCAAAGGGTCCTGTAACAGACATCCTTCTCCCTGTTGTTGCTCTTGACGACGCGGTTGGTCTTGTTGTTTTTGCCGTTTCATTCGGTGTTGCAGGTGCTATTGACACAGGTGCTATTGATGCCGTTTCAATGATTGTAAATCCACTCCTTGAGGTTGTGCTTTCAATTGCTCTTGGTGCACTTATGGGCTTTTTGTTCACATTGTGCGAGCAGTTCTTCCATTCACGCTCAAAGCGTATGGCAATTTCAGTTACATTTGTTATGATTACTGTTGCGCTGTCATCGCTCAAGTTTGAAATCGGTCACATTCACATTGCCTTCTCAAGCCTCCTTGCTTGTATGATGCTTGGTACTGTTTTCTGCAATATCTGTGATTTCTCCGAGGAGCTTATGGACAGAGCCGATCGTTGGACCGCTCCCCTGCTTGTGCTGTTCTTTGTGTTGAGCGGTGCAGAGCTTGACCTCTCCGTTTTCGGCAACTGGGTGTACATCGTTATCGGTCTTGCATACATTCTGTTCCGTTCTCTCGGTAAATACTACGGTGCACGAATCAGCGCAAAAATCTCACATTGTGATGAGAACATTGTCAAGTACCTTGGCATCACTCTCCTTCCGCAGGCCGGCGTTGCCCTTGGTATGGCAAGTCAGGCGTGGGGTCTTGGCGAAGATATCGGCTCACTTGTGCAGAGCATTACCCTTTTCTCCGTTCTTATTTACGAGCTTGTTGGTCCTTACTTCACAAAGGTTGCACTTACCAAGGCAGGCGACATTAAGCTTGATGGCAAAAAGAGTGCCCGTGACGAGGCAAAGGCTATGCTTCAGGATAGCGACAGTCCCAAAAACAATAAGCCACAAAAGCACAACTAATATGGACAAACCTGTTAAAGTGTGCTAATATTTTAATCAACAAAATATGAAAGGTTATGATTATATGAAGGACCTTACAAAATACCACGGTATTATTCCCGCATTTTACGCTTGCTATGACGATAACGGCAACGTAAGCACAGAAAGAACAAAGGCATTTGCAGAATATTTGTTGAACAAGGGCGTAAAGGGTCTTTACGTTTGCGGCTCATCAGGCGAGTGCATTTACCAGAGCAAGGAGGAGCGCAAGGCAATCCTTGAGGCAGTTATGGAGGTTGCAAAGGGCAAAATGACAATTATTGCTCACGTTGCCTGCAACAATACTGCAGATTCAATGGAGCTTGCTGCTCATGCAGAGAGCCTTGGTGTTGATGCTATTGCATCTATCCCTCCCATCTACTTCAAGCTTCCCGAGGAGTCTATTGCACAGTATTGGAACGATATTTCATCTGCTGCACCTAACACAGACTTTGTTATTTACAACATTCCTCAGCTTGCAGGTGTTTCACTTACAATGCCCCTTTTCAAGGAGATGCTTAAGAATCCCCGAGTTATCGGTGTTAAGAACTCTTCAATGCCCACACAGGACATTCAGATGTTCAAGGCTGAGGGCGGTGACGATATAGTTGTTTTCAACGGTCCCGACGAGCAGTTTGTTGCAGGTCGTGCAATCGGTGCTGAAGGCGGTATCGGTGGTACATACGGCGTTATGCCCGAGCTTTTCCTTAAATGTGATGAACTCATAAAAGCAGGCAATCTCGATAAAGCAAGAGAAATTCAGTATGCAATAAACGAAGTTATTTATGCTATGTGCGCTTGTAAATGTAATATGTATGCCGCTGCTAAAGAGGTTCTTCGTTTACAGGGTATTGATATAGGCGATGCAAGAAAGCCTCTTGCACAGCTCAAAGAAGAAAGCAAACCACTCGCAGCAAAGGTTAATCAGATGATTACCGAAGCAAAAGCAAAATTTTGTAAATAATCAAAAAAATAAAATATATGCAAAAAAGATTGAAAACTTGTGATTAGTTTTCAATCTTTTTTTATAAATTAAGATAATTTAAATATGTTATTCTCCCTTTCCCCAGAAGCCGTTAATTGCAAAAGCAAGACCAATAACAGGAAACAATAAACCTAATATGTGAACGATTAACCAATTTGCTTCAACAGATACATAAAAACAAAAAAATCCAAATAATATCAATGCTATACCAAATAAAATTTTTTTCATAGAGCATTTACCTTTCTCAAATTCTTATTTATCTAAAAATCATTTCTTTCTAAACACCGACATAACGTTACTAACTGCTTTGTATGCAGGTGTTTCAAGAGCTTTTTCGGCATTTTTCAATTCTTTTCGTATCTCAATACCTTGCGGACAATGCTTTTCACACTTTCCGCATCCTATACACTTTGAAGCAGGGGCATATTTCCCTAAATCCGTATTTTTAACGTACTCTCTGAAGCCTGCAAAGCTACCATCGGCAAAATGGCGGTTATATGCCGAAAAGGTTCCGCTTATATTAATATTCTGAGGGCAAGGCATGCAGTAACCGCAACCCGTACAACCAACCTTCATTTTAGCGTTTATAGCCTTAACAACTCTTCTGAGCATTTCTTCATCAGCGCCGGTTAACTCACCGATTTCAGTTTCAGTTGCAGTTTTAATGTTGTCGTCTACCATTTCATCAGAATTCATACCCGAAAGTACAACCGCAATTTCAGGCTGATTCCATAACCAACGAAAAGCCCATTGTGCAGGTGTATGCTGAACAGGATGCTCGTTAAAAATATTTTTTGCTTCCTGGGGAAGATTGTTTACAAGTCTACCGCCGCGAAGAGGCTCCATAATCATAACGGGAATACCTTTTTCGTGGGCGTGGTAAAGACCTTTTCTACCTGCCTGAGTATGCTCATCCATATAGTTATACTGAATAAGGCACATATCCCAATCGTAAGCATCAATAATTTTACAGAACATATCAGAATTGCCGTGATAAGAAAAGCCAATCTGACGAATTGCACCACTTGCTTTTTTCTCTTCAATCCATTTTTCAATACCAATACTTTTCAATCGTTCCCAAACCTTGATATCACTCATCATGTGGAAAAGATAAAAATCAATATGGTCTGTGCGAAGTCTTTTTAACTGCTCATTAAAAAGCTTATCAAGAATATCTGTATTCCTCATAAGCTGAGGTGGAAGCTTTGTTGCAATATACACCTTATCGCGAATATTATTTTTCTCAAAAACCTCACCTATTGCCGTTTCGCTACCGGGATATATGAAAGCTGTATCAAAATAATTTACGCCTTTATTAAAAGCGGTCATTATCTGTCGCTCTGCATCTTCCATATTGATTCTGCCCATTTTCTTTTTAAAGCGCATACATCCGAAGCCTAAAACAGACAGTTTATTGCCGTATTTATCATCACGATATTTCATAAAACTACCTCCGAAATGAAATTTATTTTTCGTTAAATATTAAATTTAAACCTAATAAATCCCTAATTCACGCTCCCTTTGGGAGTTGTTTTTATCTATATTCATACAGATTTCAATAACCAAAGGAGAAACCGAAGCTTCTCCTTTTGGGTATCAGTTAAACAAATTAGACTTTAAATCGAATTTTATATTCCTATAATTTCTCTGATCTCTTTTGCATTGATATCATTCAGACTGCAATTCTTTGAAACTGCGATATATGCCGCAACACCTGCAGCCTCACCTATTCCGACGCAAATTGGCATTACCCTGAAATTCGAATGTGCCATATGTGTACCCGAAATATTTCTTCCGCACAGAAGAAGGTTTTCCTTAATTTCAGGAATAAGACAGCCATAAGGAATTGTGTATCCTTTCTCCTGTTTGAAATGCTTTTGCACCCCTGTTTTGTCAAGACCTGCCCCCGTAATATTATGCACATCAAAATTGAAGTAAGCATCTTTTACAACATAATCCTCAAAGACTTTGGCTTCGAGAATATCCTGCTCATTCAAGGTGTATTTACCCTTAAAATGTCTTGTTTCACGAATACCAATAAGAGAGGCAGAGCTGATAACATAACATTTTTCGTAACCGGGAACAAATTTACGCAGATATTTAACTATATCATCCATCTGTCTGCGACAGGTAAGAGTTGCTTTTGTTAAATCCTCTGCATTTGTACCGTCAACATCAATGGCATTTGTCATATTACAGGTAACAACACCGGGAATAGTTGATTTATATGTAAGAATATGCCCTGCAGGATATGGGATATGTTTTTTTGCAAGAGCCTGAAGCTCGCCGTTTGGTGTTTCATAGGTTGATTCAAATGAGCCTAAAAACACTGCACGGTCATAGTCAACACCGCCGACCTTGAACATAAGTGTTGCAGGTTGCATTTTATTATCACTTTCTCTGCCAAGAACAAATTCTGCACCTGCTCTTGCGGCGATATCACCATCACCCGTTGCATCAATTGTGATTTTGGCATAAATATCTGTTTTACCCGATTTGTTGATAACGGTAGCACCCAGAACCTTATCTCCATCGCAGATTGCATCCTCAGCGAAGGTATAAAGCATAACTTTGCAACCAACCTCACAAAGCATTTCGAGATAAAGTGTTTTCAACTTTTCGGGGTCTATCAGGTTGGTGATTTCGCTTTTGAATTCACCCTCATTATTTTCGGATGTTCTTTTCAGAATTTCATAATATAAAGGGCTCCCGCAACTGCCTGTCCAATGGCTCATAAGACCTGAGGTTGAAATTCCACCCACATCTCCACTTTGCTCAACAAGAATAACCTTTGCACCATTTTGGGCAGCAGTATATGCCGCTGCGAATCCCGAAGGACCGCTTCCGAGAACAAGAACATCGGTATGCAATTCAAACTTTTCTATCATATTCAACACCTGAACCAAAAACTTGAATTTATCAGTTTACCCTACCTATCATATCAAGAGGGATTTCTTTAAAATCGGGCGCGACTTTTCTGATTTCATTAATATCTTTGATATTATAATCTCCGTTATCGGGATCCACAAAGATTTCATCACATTTGCCTACATTATATATTGCGTTTTCGCTTATATCGCTGAACTTCCAAACGGAGCTGTAAACTTCGCCGTAGCCCATATTTTTATTAATAATAATATTACCCTTGAAGGTGCTTGCAGGGTTGGGAATATAATCGGGCGAATCTGATTTTGAAATATCGTCTGTGCAGTTCTTGTATTCGGGGAATGCATTTTGCCAGGTTTCACTCTGCCAAGGTGAATTATACAGTGCTTCCCACATATCACCACTGCCGACGTAAGCATGAGTAAACCACCCGTTTTCAAGAGCACCTTCTCTTGCTCTGTCATCAAACCTCAGAGCATTGTTGCCGGGATTCACGATGATATTATTGGTTATGACATTGTCTCTGCCGCCGCCGACGTGAATTGAATTGCT
>JAGBTL010000190.1 GCA_017631355.1 Clostridia bacterium | reverse complement strand
TGAAAAGTGGGTGAAGGATATCGGTGACTGTCAGGACGTTTTAAGTGGTCACATTCAGTACACCGCGCCATACATCCACAGTGGTGGCGGTCCCGGCGGATGGGGCTGTGCCATTGTTGAGGTTCCCTATCAGCTTTACCGCCACTACGGCGAAAAGGAAATTCTTGAAAGATATTATCCCCAGATGCGCCGCTATATTGATTACCTTGAAGCCCACTCCGACTACGGACTTGTTACAAGCGACAAGGCAGGCAACTGGTGCCTGGGTGATTGGTGCGGACCAAACATCCTTTACCCCGACAGGGATATTACATCCCACAATCAACAGGTATTTTTACCTGCGCCTATGGTAAACACATATTTTATGGTAAAGTCCTTGCAGCAGATGTGTGAAATTGCCCGCATTATCGGCAAAGAGGATGATATCCCCGAATATGAGGAGAAAATCAGCTACCGCAAGGGCGCAATAACCGCTGCCTACTTTAACACCTTTGACGATAACTTTGTAATGAACGTGCAGGGTGCAAACTGCTTTGCAGTTGACCTTGGCCTTGGCAGCGAGGGCACCTATAAAAATATGGTGGATTATTACACCAAGCTTGGCTACTACGACACAGGCATTTTCGGCACGGATATTGTTACACGCCTTTTCTTTGAAAAGGGTGACAGCGACCTTGCCGTGAAGCTCCTTACCCACGACGGTGACCAGGGCTACGAGCATTGGCGCAAAAACGGTGCCACCACCTTCCACGAATATTGGGACAGCAACCGCAGTCGTTCACACAGCCACCCCATGTTTGGTGCTCCTGTGCAGTACATTTTCCAATACCTTCTTGGCATCAGCCAGAGGGAGGGCACGGTTGCATACAAGGACCTTGTTATTGAGCCCTGCTCCGTTTCACTTTTCGGCAGAATGAGCGGTTCAATAACAACCCCCCAAGGCGTTGTTGGTGTAAGCTACGTTAATGAAAACGGCAAAACAAGCTTTACAATAACAATCCCCGAGGGCACAAAGGCGGTTTTCCGCTTTAACAACGAGGAGCTCACTCTTTCACAGGGTGAAAACACCTTTTCTTTCTAATTTATAGTCACATATTGGAGTGATTTTATGTCAACAATTCTCTGGCACAATGAGGTTTCAGAAAAATGGATGGATGCCTTTCCCCTTGGCAACGGCAGAGTGGGTGCAATGGTTTACGGCACACCCGACTGCGAGGTTATTGAAATCAACGAGGAATCCTTGTGGTGCGGCAAGCAGATACAGGAAAAATACCACGCTTCACCTGAGGCGCTTGCTCAAATCCGACAGCTCATTTTTGAGGAAAAACTCAAGGAGGCGGCAGACCTTGCAAGCAAAACCTTCCTTTCCGACCCCATAGCTGTGCGCTCCTTTGAAAGCTTTGGTGAAATTTTCGTTGACTTTTTTGACAAATCACCCATTACCGACTACCGCAAGGAGCTTGACCTTGCAGCTGCGGTGGCTACGGTTTCCTACGTTAAAAATTCCGTTAAATACGTCAGCGAAAGCTTTGTGACCCCCAACGAGGACGGCTTTTGCTATAAGGTATGCTGTGATTCAGGCAAATTCGCTTGCAGGGTTTCAATGAAGCGTAAGCAGGATGCATACTCTGCCTGCCTTAATGACAATACAATAATTATGAACGGCAGAGTTGTTTCCCCCGACAGCGAAATTTACGGTGAGGGCTGCGAGGGTATGAGCTTTGGTGCAAGGCTCCACGTAATTACCGACGGCAACAAGACCTGCAACCACGACAGCATAACCATTGACTCTGCAACCTACGTTTTACTTTACGGTGCATTCGCCACAAACTACAACGTGAATAAATTTGACGTTGACGAAAGCATTGATTACAGAAAAAATTTAACTGACTGCATTGATAAATTCCTTGCAAAATCATACGAGGAAATCAAGGCAGACCATATTGCAACCCACAAAAAGTGGTTTGACAACGTTTCTTTTGAGCTTGAGGGTCCCGACCTCAGCCACATTTCAACAGACGAGCGACTTGATGACCTTGGTGACGGCAAATTTGACCCCGACCTTTACACGCTTTACTACAACTTCGGAAGATATTTGCTCATTGAGTCATCGGGCAAAAACGCCACCCTCCCTGCGAACCTGCAGGGTATCTGGTGCCACGATTTCAATCCCCCGTGGGGCAGCGACTTCCACACAAACATAAATTTGCAGATGAACTACTGGCCTGCAGAGTCTGCTAACCTTTCAAAGACCTTTGCACCCTTTGTGCACTTTATGAAAATGGTAAGCAGCTTCGGCAAAAGCACCGCAGAAAACGTTTTCGGCACACGTGGCTGGGTCATTAACCACACCACAGACCCCTTCGGCAGAACAGGTGTCCACGACAGCGTGCATTGCGGATTTTTCCCAATGGCAGGACCTTGGCTCTGCCTTAACCTGTGGGAGCACTATGAATACACAAGGGATGAAAATTACCTTAAAGAGATTTACCCCATTCTTAAGGGAAGCTGCCGCTTTGTGTAGGACTATCTCATTGATGACGGCAACGGCAGACTTGTTACATCCCCCTCAAACTCACCCGAAAATGAGTTTTATTACACCGATGCTGACGGCAACAAGCAGGAAAGCATGCTGACCCACGGTGCAACCATTGATTTTCAGATTATAAACGCCCTTTTCACCCGTACAATAAGTGCTTGTGAATCCTTGAACATTGACTTGGATTTTGTAGAAGAATTGCGCAATATAATGGCAAAGCTCCCCCCAATGGAGGTAAGTGAGCGTTACGGCACAATCCGTGAGTGGATTAAGGACTACGAGGAAACCGAGCCGGGTCACCGCCACATTTCACAGCTTTTCGGTCTTTACCCCGATGACAGTATAAACGAAACCGACCCCGTAATATACGAGGCGGCAAAAAAGACTATTGCAAGGCGCATTGAAAACGGCGGTGGCTCAACAGGCTGGTCAAGAGCGTGGACAATCTGCTTCTATGCACGTCTTAAGGATGGCGAAGCCACACTCAAGCACCTTAAATATCTGCTTTCAGAGTGTACTGCATATAACCTTTTTGACATTCATCCCCCATTCCAGATTGACGGCAACTTTGGCGGTGTTGCAGGTATCACAGAGATGCTCCTGCAAAATCACCTTGGTACACCCGGTAACAGAATTGTTGAATTACTTCCCTGCCTGCCCCCTGAATGGCAGACAGGCTCAATAAAGGGTCTTAAAGCCCGTGGCAATTTTACCATTGACCTTTACTGGAGTAATGGCAAGTTGGCAAAAGCAGTTGTTACCGCAGAAAATGACGGCACCCTACTCATAAAGGAAAATGAGCACACAAAAAATATGGCTTCAGAAAAAGCCTTTGAGCATAAAAATGGCGTTTGGGAAGCAAGCTTTAATAAAGACGAAGCAGTAATATTGAATTTCGGAGAATGATTTTTATGTTAAAGCAAGAGCTTGAAAAAAGAAATATTCCACCCTTAAAATCAAGGGAGGAAATGCTTGAAATTCTGCAAAATGAAATATACGGCAGGGCAATTCCTGTACCCGAAAGCCTCAGCTTTTCAGACCCTGAGGAAATATTGCCGAGATTTCTTGCAAACAAATCAACCTTTAATAAAATTATTGCAAGCGGTACCCTTAACGGCAGGGAATTTTCATTCCCCTTTTATGCCGTTGTACCCAAGGAGGGCAAAAATTGTCCCTTCTTTATCCACATAAACTTC
>JAGBTL010000189.1 GCA_017631355.1 Clostridia bacterium | reverse complement strand
TTGTCATGCCGTTGAGGAAGTCGGAGTTAACCATTTCACCATCGCCTGTGTAAGCCTCAACTGAAATGTCGCCACCCTTGATAACCTCAATGATATCAATGCCGAATTTCTTTGCAAACTCATAGTCACGCTGATCGTGTGCAGGCACAGCCATAATTGCACCTGTGCCGTAGCCCATCATAACGTAGTCTGAAATATAAATAGGGATCTTTTTGCCGTTAACGGGGTTAACAGCCTGAAGACCGTCAATGCAAACACCTGTTTTTTCCTTTACAAGCTGAGTTCTTTCAAACTCTGTTTTCTTTGCACACTCTGCACGGTATGCCTCAATAGCATCCATATTGCTGATTTTGTCAGCATACTTGTCAATAAGAGGATGCTCGGGTGCCATTACCATAAACGTAACACCGAAAAGTGTGTCGGGACGTGTTGTGTAAATCTTCATCTGCTCATCTGTACCATCAAGGCTGAAGTTTACAAATGCACCTGTTGACTTACCAATCCAGTTAACCTGCTGAAGCTTGATGTTGGGAAGGTAATCAACCTCATCAAGACCCTGAAGGAGCTTGTCAGCATATTCAGTAATGCGGAGGTACCAAACGTCCTTTGACTTCTGCACGATATCGCTGTGGCAGATGTCGCACTTACCGCCCTGTGAGTCCTCGTTTGAAAGAACAACCTTACATGAGGGGCAGTAGTTTACAAGAGTTTTATCACGGAAAACAAGGCCGTTTTCAAACATCTTAAGGAAAATCCACTGTGTCCACTTGTAATAATTCTCCTCAGTTGTGTCAACAACTCTGTCCCAATCAAATGAGAAGCCAACCTTCTTAAGCTGTGATGAGAACTTTTCAATATTCATATCCGTAACCTTACGGGGATGAATACCTGTTTTGATAGCATAGTTTTCAGTAGGAAGACCATAAGCATCAAAACCAATAGGGAAAAGGACGTTGTAGCCCTGCATTCTTCTCTTACGTGAAATAACCTCAAGGCCTGAATATGCCTTGATGTGACCAACGTGCATACCTGCACCGCTGGGATAAGGGAACTCTACAAGACCATAGAACTTGGGCTTGTCAGAATTGTCCTGTGCGTGGAAGACACCTTCGTCCTCCCACTTCTTCTGCCATTTCTGTTCAACGGCGGAAAAATCATACTTCATTTCTATCACCTTTCATACAAATGCAAAATGCAGAATGCAAAATGCAGAATTATAGGGGAAGCTTCGCTTCCAGTCATTATATCGCTATCGCAAATATTAAACACTCTTAAAACCTTAAAGATTATTATACGATGTTTTGCAAATGGAAATCAAAATATTACGAATTTCATTCACATCACTATACAAACTATCATACTCTTTGTCAGTTATATATTCTGTATCGTGCAACACAATAAGCCAATACACTGTTTCTGTTGCCTCTTTTAGGGCAATATTCATTTTAGAGGCAAAGTCACTTTTACTCTGTCCGTTTTGTGCCTCAAATACATTGGCACCTATGCTTGTACCAGATCTGACAATCTGCTTTGAAAGTATAAACTCTCTTTTTTCTTCTGTCAAATATTTCCCGAGGTAAACAATTCTTTTCGAAAACGCCCTCGTTTTATCAATAATTATATTTTCCTTCATAATTATTATGCCGTGCGCAGCACCCTTTAATTTTGCATTCTGCATTTTGCATTTTGCATTAAAGAATACCTTGTTTGAATTCTCGTCAATCGTCTAAAAGCTGGTTCACATCAACCTTTGTTGCATCCTCCCAGAGCCTTTCAAGGTTATAATAATTTCTTGACTCCTCAAGGAAAATGTGAACAACAACACCCTGATATTCAAGCAACAGCCAGCCTGTTGCTCTGCCCTCAACGTGGTCTGCTGCAATACCTGCCTCATCAAGCTGATATTCAACCTCGTCTGCAAGGGCTCTCACGTGGGTGCTTGAGTTAGCTGTTGCAATTACAAAATAATCTGCAACAATTGTCAACTCCCCTGTTTGCATTACCTGTATATCATTAGCCTTTTTATCATCAAGGGCTTTAACAATCTTTTTTACAATATCCAAGCTCATTTTATCTCTCCCGTCTTATCTCTCGCGTCTTGATTTTTCAACGTTAGCAATAGCGTCGTTATATGCATCTAACGTGTCGGTGTGTACTATGCGACCTGCATCAATCAGGTCCTTTATAGTAAAGCTGAGACCCTCAACGATTGCCTCGTCAAGTGAACGAGCAGCCTTTTCGCGCATAATTTCAACGCCGTTATAATCACGCTCTGCACTTATAAAGTCCGCAATAAACACTATCTTTTCAAGCAATGACATATTCTTTCTGCCTGTGGTGTGATATCGCACCGCATTTATTATTTCAATATCATCAATGCCAAATTCCTTTTGAATGTAAATACTTCCACATATAGAGTGGTAAAGCTTGGCAGTGTTTATTTCGCACTCTGTAAGCTGTGCACCATTGCCCAGCATATATGACAGCTGCAGACCTGCAGGCTCATCTTTGCAGCAGTCGTGTATAAGACCTGCTGTATATGCCTTTTCAGGGTCATAGCCGTAAATTCCTGCAAGCTCCCTTGCGGAATCCGCCACGTTAAGCGAATGTATAAACCTGCGCTCAGTCAATCTTTCTCGCAAGCGCTCGGTATATTCTACATCTCTATTCACGATATAACCCCCTTGACTTTATGTACGCGTTAACCTGCGGCAAAAGCATATTGCTTTCGCCCTGCTCCCCTAACTGACTGCGAATCAGTGTGGAGCTTGTTTCAACAGGCACGTTACCGCATATTATCACACCTGCTTCATCGCACCCGAGAACCTGACGCGAATAATCCTTCATTGCCTCAAGCTCTGCAAGGTCCTCCGTGCGGCAAGCCGCCACAAGCGTGCACATGCTCATAATGGTACGGTATTCGTACCACCTGTGGAAGGACAGCAGCATATCATCACCCATAAACAGGTAAAGCTGACTATCAGGGTACAGCTCTTTAACGGCACGCACCGTATCCACAGTATAGCTTTTGCCACCACGATTTATTTCAATATCACTCACCGTGAACAAATCATCGCAAAAGGTCAGGCAACACATTTCAAGCCTGTCCGCTGCCGCTGCACCTGATTTGTCTTTAAATGGCGACATTGCCGTGGGCACAATAATGACCTTATCTGCCGAGCAAGCTCTTGCAAGATTTTCGGCAAGCACCTTGTGCCCTATGTGTGGCGGATCAAAGGACCCGCCGTATATGGCAATTTTTTTCATAATCAATACATTGTAACTGACTGAAGCTCAAGCTTTCCGCGGTAAGAGGTTATTTTAACCTTAACTCGTGTAACCTCGCAGGGTGTAATTTTATGTATGCGCTTGTAGCCTACAATACCACCTGAGCCAACCTTTTTGAACTTTCCCGTGCCCTCGTCAATGTAAATCTCGTAGCCCTCAACGTGCTGACCGTTTGCAATGTTTTCCATAACGCAAACCTTGTCAAACATATCCTTTTTGGGAAGGGTAATTGTAATTTCGGGCTCTGCATCGTTATCTGCAGGGCGCCATGTAAGGCTTTCGTCATCCTTAAGAAGGTTCTCTGCGGAATATTTATCAGACAGGGCACTTGTTGCCTCAATCGCAGCATTACCTGAAACCTTATAGGCATAGGCACGCTTTATATCAAGACCGAACGCACGGAGAATCTGTGTTTCCATATCTGAGAACTTGCCGTTCTTCATGGGCGGAACTCCAAGCATAAAGCAGCAGTTTTTACCAACAGTCTGAAGATACAGCTTATGGAGCCTGTCCTTTGTTTTTGCGCTGTATTCATCCTCCTTGTGGTAGTACCACCTGTCGCGGATTGACATACTCACCTCGCAGGGATACCAGATGAATTCACTTTCCTTCTTAATAGCCTTACGCGAGCCCAAATCAAGCTCATATTTTTTGTCACGCTTACGAGCCTTGCGAGACGTATCCTTTGCACGCTCAAAAGCGCTGTAAATGCTGTGTCTTTCAGGAACAACGCTCCATTCATCCTCACGGAGCACGCCCCACTCGTTACCATACCAACGAACGTCGGGACCTACAAGGGCAATAACTGCATCGGGCTGATATTCTCTTACCACGTCATAGTAGCCCTGCCAGTCATATTCCTGCACGTTGCCGTCCTCATCAGGCTCCGCTGCACCGTCAAAGCGAACGTAGAAGATGTCGCCGTATTTTGTGAGAAGCTCCTTGAGAAGAGCCTTGAAATATTCATTATATTCCTCACCTGAGCCGTAGCTTTCCTCGTGTCGGTCAAGGGGTGAAATAGATATACCAAACTTGAGACCCTGCTCACGGCACTCGTCGCTGAGCATCTTTACAATATCACGCTCGGGCACGTCCCATGAGGTGGCACCCTCAACGCCATAGTCTGTGTGCTCGGAGCACCACAAGCAAAAGCCGTCGTGATGCTTTACGTTAAGCACCATGCCCTTGAAGCCTGCATCCTTGAAGAACTGTACCCACTCGGCTGCATCAAATTCCTCAGGCACAAAGTTCACGGGGTCAACGTCGCCGTCTGTCCATTCTCTGTTAACTGTTGTAGCAAGTCCAAAGTTTATAAATCCGTAAAATTCGGTTTTCTGCCACTCTATCTGTCTTGCAGAGGGCTTTACCTCTGCGGCAATTTCGTATGGTTTCATAAGCTGTCCTTTCAGGATTTATTTGCCGCTGTCACAATTTGTGGCAACGATATCTACACCAAGACCAAGAATGTTTTCAACAACAACGTCACCGATTTTAACAGGCGCCTTGATTGTAACGGAGTTTATAGCCTCCATACATTGGAACATCTTATCCTTGGGAATTGCACCCGATGATTTAACGGGCACAACAGGGTGCATACCACCCTCAAGCTTAACACTTGTTGTAAGGCTACGCACAGGGTTTGTAATCTCTGTGCGTGCATATTCATCACCTCGCTTGCAGGTGTTACCTTTAACGCTGACAACCTGTGTGCCGTCAACCTCAACCTCAATAGGGCAACCTAAGGGGCAAGCAACGCAAATAAGATTTTTTATCATAACTGCCACTCCTTATTCCTCAACGCGAACGATAATTTCGCTATCTTTATTCATTTTCTTAAGCATTTCGGGTGTAATAACAACGTTTTCCATTTCACCGGGGGCAAGCTTTACCTTCTTGCGTGATGAAAGAACCTCACCATCGCATTCAACAACAACCCTTGCACCCTTGAACACCTGACCAACTCGGAAATAGAGCTTGAGCTTTTTCTCGCCCTCAATATTAACGCGCTGCGGTACAACGTAGCGAACACCGTTTATGCCCTTTGTGTTTATGAACGTGCCGCCCTTTTTCTTGCCGAAAATGTAATCGGCAGCACCCTTACCTGCTATCTGACTTTCCTCTGTAACGTAGTCAACGAGGTCATGCACCTGAAGAACGTTACCACAGGCAAACACACCGGGACGGAGTGTTTCTCTGTATTCGTCAACAACAGGACCGTTTGTAATCATATCAAGGTCAACACCCGCATCCTTGGAAAGCTCATTTTCAGGAATAAGACCAACTGAAAGGAGAAGTGTATCACATTCAATATATTCCTCTGTTCCGGGAATAGGCTTTAATCTTTCATCAACGTTTGCAATTGTAATACCCTCAAGCCTGTCCTTACCGTGGGTTTTTACAACTGTGCAGCTGAGCCTTAACGGAATACCAAAGTCATCAAGGCATTGAACAATGTTTCTCTGCAAGCCACCTGAATAAGGCATAAGCTCACAAACAACCTTAACCTCTGCACCCTCAAGGGTCATACGGCGTGCCATAATAAGTCCGATGTCGCCTGAACCGAGAATAACAACCTTTTTACCGGGCATATAGCCGTCAATATTAACGTACTTCTGCGCTGTACCTGCGGTCATAATACCTGCAGGTCTTGAGCCGGCAATAGAAAGTGCACCGCGCGGTCTTTCACGACAGCCCATTGCAAGAACTACTGCAATTGCCTGAAACTGTAAAAGTCCGTCCTTGTTATTCACAGCGGTTACGACGTTGCTGTCAGAAACGTTAAGCACCATTGTGTCTGTATAAACGTCAATATCAGTATTTTCAACCTGTTCAATAAATCTGCCTGCATATTCGGGGCCCGAAAGCTCCTCGCCAAAATAGTGAAGACCAAAGCCTGTGTGAATACACTGCTCAAGAATACCGCCAAGTGTTTCGGCACGTTCAAGGATAACTACCTTTTCAACGCCCTCCTCCTTAGCCTTAAGAGCTGCGGCCATACCTGCAGGACCACCGCCTACAACAACTAAATCATAATTCAACATCTGCCGCACCTCACTTTGTTCTGTCATACATAATTCTGGATTCGCCGCCGAACTTGGTGATTTCGTTCATAGACACACCAAGCTCTCTTGCCAGAATTTCAACAACCTTACTACCACAGAAGCCGCCCTGACATCTGCCCATACCCGCTCTTGTTCTGCGCTTAACGCCGTCAACGTCACGAGCGCCTGCGGGAGCGTGGATAGCATCAACAATTTCGCCCTCGGTAATAGTTTCACAACGGCAAACAATTCTGCCGTATGCCTTGTTTTTGTTAATAAGCTCTGCTCTCTCCTCTGTGCTCATATGTCTGAAGCGCACAGGCTCGGGGCGGACAGGGTTGAAATCAGCCTTCCTTTCAAGACCACCTGCAAGGTCATTCACAATGCCTGCAACCATCTCTGCAATAGCAGGTGCAGATGAAAGACCGGGTGATTCAATACCTGCAGCATTTATAAATTTCTCGTTCACAGCAGATGAGCCGATAATGAAATCATCTGTTGTGGGGTGTGCTCTGTTGCCACTGAACGAGGTAATAGCATTGCGGAGCGAAACCTTGGGCACACTCTTGATTGCCATTGTGTAAATCTTATCAAGGCCAAACTCTGTTGTTGCAACGTCATCACCGTCGTCAATATCCTCGGCAGAGGGGCCTACAATAAGGTTGCCGTCTACCGTGGGTGATACAAGTACGCCCTTGCCCATTTCGGTGGGGCACTGGAATATTGTGTGTGAAGCAAGTGTTCCCTGTGATTTATCAAGGAGGTAGTAGTCACCGTGGCGAACAACAATTTCAATTGAATTGTCACCAATAAGGGCTGCAACCTCACCTGAATGAACGCCTGCTGCGTTAATAACGTAATCTGCCTTGATTTCACCCTGTGTTGTTGCAAGGGTGAACTCTCCGTCAGTATAATCAATTGCTGTTACCTGACAGTTTCTTATAAACTCCGCGCCGTTTGTAACTGCATTCTCAACGCCCGCAATCGTAAGCTCATAGGGGCACACAATTGAAGACGTGGGAGCAACAAGCGCCGCAACTGCAGTATCACCGATATTGGGCTCCAATTTAACAAGCTCTTCCCTGTCAGCGACATAAAGACCGGGCACGCCGTTCCTCACACCTCTGTCAAGAAGCTTTTCAAGGTGCGCCTTTTCACCCTCGGAAAAAGCAACAACAAGAGCTCCGTTATTCTGCAACGGAACGTTAAGCTCCTTGCAGAAGGTTTTCATCAATTCAACACCGCGAACGTTAAGCTTCGCCTTAAGTGTTCCGGGCACCGCATCAAAGCCTGCGTGAACAATAGCACTGTTAGCCTTGGTTGCGCCCATTGCACAATCGTTGCATCTTTCGAGCAGCGCAGTTTTAACGTTGTACCTTGAAAGCTCCCTTGTGATAAGTGAGCCTACAACGCCTGCACCGATTACAGCAACATCGTACTCCATCTGTAACATCTCCTCAGTAAGTCAAGCAAATTTTCCGACAAGGAAAAACTACCGCAATTTAAGAAGTACATTATAACATAATAAATCTAAAAAAATCAAGATATTATAATATATTATATACCTTGTTTTTTCGCAGGTTTTGCGGTATAATGATTTGTTGTAAAAAATTTGCGAGGTAAATCTATGAAAAAGAGCGAATTACTTGCCCCTGCAGGGGATATGAATTGTCTTAAGGCTGCTGCACGCTTCGGTGCGGACGCTGTATATATCGGTGGTCCATTACTTCAGCTCAGGGCAGAAAAGGCAGCATTTTCCGAGGCTGACATTGCACTTGCTGCCGACTACCTTCACAGCATGGGCAAAAAGCTTTACGTTACGGTAAACAGCTTCACAAAAAACAGCGAAATTGAGCCACTCAAGGCATACGCACGCAACCTTTACGGATTAGGCGTTGATGCGGTAATTGTTGCTGATTTAGGCGCACTCAGAGCAATAAAGCAGGCTGAACCCCGTCTTGAGGTTCACATCAGCACACAGGCAAACTGCTGCAACTATTCAGCCGCAATGGCTTACTACGAATTAGGCGCATCACGTATAGTTGTTGCCCGCGAAATGACAATAGATGAAATCGGCGAAATGCACGCCCTGATTCCCGAGGACCTTGAAATTGAGGCATTTGTACACGGCGCAATGTGTATGGCATATTCAGGCAGATGCCTTATTTCATCATATATGAACGGCAGAAGCGGTAACCGCGGTGAATGCACACAGCCCTGCCGTTGGGAATACTACCTCGTTGAAAGAAATCGCCCTAACGAATACCTTAAGGTAGAGGAATATGACAACCACTCCGCCCTGCTTTCATCACACGATATGAAGGCAATCGGCTTCCTTGATAAGTTGACTGCTGCAGGTGTTGATTCCTTTAAAATTGAGGGCAGAATGAAAACAGAATACTACGTATCCCACGTTGTAAATGCATATCGCAGAGCAATTGACAAATCTGCTCCCCTTGAATTGCTTGAGGACGAGCTTAATGCAATAAGCCACCGTCCTTACAACAGCGGCTTTTACTTTGGCAACCTTGTCCACGACCACAAGAACGACGGTCTTTACCATTGGGACTGCACCTTTGCAGGCGTAGCCCTTGAGGATTGTGTTGACGGCAAGCTGAAAATACAGCAGAGAAACTTCTTCAAAACAGGCGACAACATTGAAGTTCTCTCACCCAACTCATTTGGCATGTCCTTCACCTGCACAGGAATATATAACGAAAGCAACGAGCTCTGTGAAACTGCCTGTCACCCACAGGAAATACTCACACTTGATTGTACTGCAG
>JAGBTL010000188.1 GCA_017631355.1 Clostridia bacterium | reverse complement strand
GGTGGATTGTATGAATTTTGATTTATTCCAAAAAGCAAAAGAAAATATTATTGTTGTTGCTCACAGGGGTGCTTGTGGGGGTAATATTCCCTGCAATACGCTGACTGCTTACGAAATTGCTCTTAAGCAGGGGGCAGATATGATTGAGGTTGACGTAAGCCGCAGCCGTGACGGCAAGCTGTTTATTTTTCACCCCGGTATGGAGGAAGACCATTTTAATAAAAAAATGAATTTCAAGCGTATGAAATTTGAGAAAATAGCAAAGGAACGCTATGTGAATTTTGACAACTCCGTTACGCAGTTCGGTGTGGCGACATTTGATGATTTTCTTGAGCAATTCAAGGGCAGGTGCTTTATAAATATTGATAAATTCTGGGACAACCCGGAAATGATTTATGATGCTATTAAGCGCCACGATATGATTGACCAGGTACTGGTTAAAAGCAAGCTTTCACCTAAAATTATCAAGACTGTTGAGGATTTCTGTCCCGACGTGGCATTTATGCCCATTGTCAGGGATAAGCACCCATATCACGAGGAGCTTATGCGCCGTAAAATAAACTATATCGGTGCAGAGGTGCTTTTTGAAAAAGAGGATTCATATATGGCAAGCCCCGAGTTTATTGATATGATGCACCGTGACGGTAAGCTTGTGTGGGTTAACTCTATAATCTATGATTACAAGGAGCAGCTTGCAGGCGGTCACAGCGATGACACAGCCTTTACGGTGAATGAGGATTACGGTTGGGGATGGCTTGCTGACAAGGGCTATGACATGATTCAGACCGACTGGGCACTTATGCTTATAAATTACCTCAAGGAGTCGGGTAAATATTACAAAAAGTAAATTCGTTAAAATTAACTAAAAATACCTGTAATTTTCTACTTAAAAATTACGCTTTTTCTGTCACAAAAACCGCCCCGCTCTATTGACACGAACAGGGCGGTTGTGGTATTATTTATAAGGTCTTTAAGTCGATACAGAGATGTCGGCAAGATGAATGTTAAATATGTTGGGTACAGGTTAAACTGTATCAATGTTTTTGTGTGTTCAGCCTTGCCAAGTGCAGGGCTAATTTTTTTATAAAATCATTTCGGAAGGGATTACTATGACACAGCAGCTCAAAGTCAAAACAATTAAACTTGCTGATGCAGGAATTGGACAAGCGCCTTTTTACAAGGGCGTTGAGGCTCATTTTTCCGCTGATGATAGTATTGCTGTTTTCAATTCTGATAAATATATTATTTTTCCCGGTTTTTGCGATGTGCATGTGCATTTTCGTGAGCCGGGTTTTTCTTATAAAGAGACGATTGAAACAGGCTGTAAGGCATCTGCAAGGGGTGGTTACACCGCTGTGTGCACCATGCCAAATCTTGACCCTGTGCCCGATAGCGCAGAGCACCTGAAAATGCAGACGGACCTTATAAAGGCGGATGCCTGCATAAACGTTTACCCCTATGCCTCAATCACAGTAGGGCAGAAGGGCGAGGAGCTTTCTGATATGGACGCTATGGCGGAAAACGCATTTGCCTTCTCTGACGACGGCAAGGGTGTGCAGAGCGACGATATGATGAGGGCAGCTATGCTTAAAGCAAAGTCGCTGGGTAAAATGATTGTTGCCCATTGCGAGGACAATTCGCTCCTTTACGGTGGCTATATTCACGACGGTGTATATGCAAAGGAGCATAACCATAAGGGCATTTGCAGCGAAAGCGAATGGAAGCCCATTGCAAGGGATATTGAGCTTGTTAAGGAAACAGGCTGCAGCTACCACGTTTGCCACATCTCCACAAAGGAGAGCGTTGATATTATAAGAAAGGCCAAGGCAGAGGGCGTTGACATCACCTGCGAAACAGGTCCTCACTACCTTGTGCTTGATGAAAACGACCTTGAGGAAAGCGGCTCCTTCAAAATGAATCCACCACTGCGCTCCGAGGAGGACAGGCTGGCGCTCATTGAGGGCATTAAGGACGGCACTATTGATATGATAGCAACCGACCACGCGCCCCACTCAACGGAGGAAAAGAGCAAGGGTCTTGCGGGCAGTGCCTTTGGTATTGTGGGCATTGAAACGGCTTTTCAGGTTATGTACACAAGTCTTGTAAAAACAGGGGTTATCACATTAGAAAAGCTTGTTGAGCTTATGGCGATAAATCCCCGTAAGAGGTTTAATATCCCACTCGGTGTGGATTACACAGTATGGGATTTGGAAAAGAACGTAACAATCAACTCCGCAGACTTCCTTTCAAAGGGTAAGGCGACTCCCTTTGAGGGTATGCCGGTACAGAGCGAATGCGTGCTGACGGTGTGTGACGGAGAGGTTGTATATAAGAAGTGAGCATATTTAACGATAATAATGCAGAATGCAAAATGCAAAATGCAGAATTATCGGGGAAGCTTCGCTTCCAAACATTTTAAAGCTTCGCGTTTAACCAACAGAAGGCTAACATTTAGTGGAACTACCCACCACCAAAAGCGTTGCTTTTGGTCCCCCTCCCTTGAGCAAGGGAGGTAAGGCTTCGCGGCAATTTAATTATGCGAAAGCAATATGATTAACGCGTAGCGTTCCTTTAATTTTGCATTCTGCATTCTGCATTTTGCATTTGAAAAAGTTATCAAATCTAATTAATTATATATAGTTCAGGAGGATTCTCACATGGCAAAGAGAACAGACATCAAGAAGGTTTTGATTATCGGCTCAGGCCCTATCGTTATCGGTCAGGCTGCTGAGTTTGACTATGCAGGCACACAGGCTTGCCTCGCACTTAAGGAGGAGGGCTATGAGGTTATTCTTGCAAACTCAAACCCTGCTACAATTATGACAGATACAACTATTGCAGATAAGGTTTATATGGAGCCTCTTACACTTGAATACGTTGCAAAGATTCTCAGATATGAGCGTCCCGATGCAATTGTTCCCGGTATCGGCGGTCAGACAGGTCTTAACCTTGCAATGCAGCTTGAGAAGAAGGGTATTCTCAAGGAGTGTGGCGTTGAGCTTCTTGGTACAAGCAGCGAGAGCATTGAACGCGCTGAGGACCGTGAGCTTTTCAAGGAGCTTTGCGAATCAATCGGCGAGCCCACAATTCCTTCTGAAATTACATACAGCCTTGAAGAGGCTCTTGAAGCGGCGGAAAGAATTGGTTATCCCATCGTTGTTCGTCCTGCTTTCACACTTGGTGGTACAGGCGGCGGCTTCGCTGCTAACAGAGAAGAGCTTATTGAAATCGGCACAAATGCATTCAAGCTCTCTCCTGTTCACCAGGCGCTTATTGAAAAGAGCGTTAAGGGCTACAAGGAAATTGAGTTTGAGGTTATGCGTGACTCCAACGACCACGCTATCACAATCTGCGGCATGGAAAACATTGACCCCGTTGGTGTTCACACAGGTGACTCACTTGTTGTTGCTCCCATTCTTACACTCAATGACCACGACCTTAAGATGCTCAACGACTCTGCAATCAAGATTATCCGTGAGCTCAAGATTGAGGGTGGCTGTAACGTTCAGTTTGCGCTTAATCCCGAAACAAGCGAATATTTCCTCATTGAGGTTAATCCCCGAGTTTCACGTTCATCTGCTCTTGCATCAAAGGCAAGCGGTTATCCCATTGCTCGTGTTACTGCAAAGATTGCAGTTGGTATGGCGCTTGAGGATATTGCAATTGCAAATACAACAGCGGCATTTGAGCCCCGCCTTGATTACATTGTTGCAAAGCTTCCTCGCTTCCCCTTTGACAAGTTTGCATCTGCTGCAAACACTCTCGGCACACAGATGAAGGCAACAGGTGAGGTTATGGGCATCGGCTCCAACCTTGAGGAGTGTCTTCTTAAATCAGTTCGTTCACTTGAAACAGGTGCATATCACTTCCACCTTCCCAAGTTTGACAATATGACAGAGGCAGAGCTTGTCAGCTATCTTGCAGAGTTCAAGGATGACACAATCTTTGCTGTTACAGAGCTTATCCGTCGCGGTATGTCATTGGAAAAGCTCCACGATATTACAAAAATCACAACATACTTCCTTGAAGCCTTCAAGAGAATTGTTGAAATGGAAAACAGCCTTAAGGCTAACGTTGGCAACAAGGAAATTCTCCTTGCAGCCAAGAAAATGGGCTTTGGCGACAAGTTCATTGCAAAGCTTTGGGGTCAGGATGAAATTGAGGTTTATAACCTCCGTAAGGCAGAGGGTATGTTCCCTGTGTTCCGTATGGTTGATACATGCCACACAAATGCTTACATTCCTTACTTCTATTCATCATATACAGACAAAAACGATTCAATCCTTACAGATAAAAAGAAGATTGTTGTTATCGGTGCAGGACCCATCCGTATCGGTCAGGGTGTTGAGTTTGACTACTCAACTGTTCACGCTGTTACAACAATCAAAAATTCAGGCTACGAGGCTATTATCATCAATAATAACCCCGAAACAGTTTCAACCGACTACACAACCGCTGACAAGCTCTATTTTGAGCCCCTCACTCCCGAGGACGTTATGAATATCATTGAGTTTGAAAAGCCCGACGGTGTTATCACATCACTTGGCGGACAGACTGCAATCAACCTTGCAGAGCCCCTTATGAAGCGCGGTGTTAAGATTATAGGTACAGACTGCGATGCTATTGAGCGTGCAGAAAACAGAGACAGCTTTGAAAAAATTCTTACAAATCTTGGTATTCCTCAGCCTAAGGGCAAGGCAGTTACAAAGATTGAGGATGGCATTAACGCTGCAAAGGAAATCGGCTATCCTGTGCTTGTAAGACCCAGCTTCGTTCTTGGCGGTCGCGCAATGCAGATTGTTGCCAATGAGGAGCAGTTAAGACACTACCTCAAGACAGCCGTTGAAATTGATGAAGACAAGCCCGTGCTTGTTGATAAATACATTCAGGGTAAAGAGGTAGAGGTTGACGCTATCTGCGACGGCAGAGACGTATTCATCCCCGGTATTATGGAGCTTGTTGAAAAGACAGGTGTTCACTCAGGTGACTCCATAAGCGTTTACCCCTCATTCAGCATTTCCGATAAGGTTAAGGGTATTATCCTTCAGTATGCTAAAAAGCTTGGTCTTGGTATCGGCATTATCGGTCTTTACAACATTCAGTTTATTGTTGATGAAAACGACGACGTTTACATCATTGAGGTTAATCCCCGTTCTTCACGAACAGTTCCCTTCCTTTCAAAGGCAACAGGCTATTCACTTGCAGACATTGCAACTGAGGTTATTATGGGCAAGAGCCTTAAGGAGCAGGGTATATTTGATATCTATCCCCAGGAAAAGAACCGTTGGTACGTAAAGGTTCCTGTATTCTCATTCAACAAAATCCGTGGTCTTGACGCTTACCTTTCACCTGAAATGAAGTCAACAGGTGAGGCTATCGGTTATGATAACAAGCTTAATCGTGCCCTTTACAAGGCTCTTCAGGCATCAGGTATGCACCTTCAGAATTACGGTACAGTATTTGCAACTATTGCAGACAAGGATAAGGACGAGGCACTTCCTCTTATCCGTCGCTTCTATAACCTTGGCTTCAATATTCAGGCAACAGAGGGTACCGCAAGGTTCCTTAAGGAAAACGGAATCCGCACACACGCTCTCGGTAAAATCAGCGACGGCAGCGAGGAAATCCCCGATGCACTCCGTCAGGGTCACATCGCTTACGTTATCAATACAAAGGATATTGATTCAACAGGCTCCGCAAATGACGGTCTTGAAATCCGCCGTTATTCTATTGAGAACAACGTAAATATCTTCACAGCACTTGATACAGTACGAGTTCTTCTTGATGCTCTTGAGGAATCAACAATCACAATTTCAACTATTGATGCTTGATTGAGGTAAATATGAAACAGACAATTTTTAAAATTACACAGCACACACAGCTGACCGACACGGTTTATAAAATGTGTCTTCAGGGTGATACCGAGGGTATCAGATGCGGTCAGTTTGTGAACATTCAGCTTGACGGACTTTATCTTCGCAGACCCATTTCAGTCTGCGACTGTCAGGGTGACGTGCTTACAATAATCTACAAGGTAGTAGGCAAGGGTACAGAGCAGATGGCTGCTATGACAGCAGGTCAGGAGCTTGACGTGCTTACAGGCCTTGGCAACGGCTATGACCTTAGCCTTGCAGGTGACAAGCCTGTGCTCATTGGCGGTGGCGTTGGTGTTCCGCCTATGTATATGGCAGCGAAAGAGCTTGTGAATATGGGCAAGGCTGTTAAGGTTATTCTCGGCTTTAACACAAAGGCAGAGGTTTTCTGCGAGGATGATTTCAAGGCGCTTGGTTGTGACGTTACGGTTGCAACTGCAGACGGCTCATACGGCGTAAAGGGCTTTGTAACAAATGCCCTTGAGGGTATGGATTATTCATACTTCTACACCTGCGGTCCCGAGCCTATGCTTAAGGCGCTTTATAAAGCAACCTCTACAAGCGGTCAGTTCAGCTTTGAGGAGCGTATGGGCTGCGGCTTTGGTGCTTGTATGGGCTGCTCATGTAAAACAATCACAGGCTACAAGCGAATTTGTAAAGAGGGTCCTGTGCTCAAGAAGGAGGAAATTTTATGGGAAGATTAAGTGTTGACCTTTGCGGAATTACCCTTGATAACCCGATTATTCCCGCCAGCGGTACATTCGGCTTCGGTTATGAATTTGCAGAGCTTTATGATATAAACGTGCTTGGCACGTTCTCATTCAAGGGCACAACGAAGGATCCCCGATTCGGTAACCCTACACCCAGAATTGCAGAGTGCACAGCAGGTATGATAAATGCGGTTGGTCTTCAGAACCCCGGTGTTGAAAAGGTTATCAGCGAGGAATTACCAAAGCTTAAAAAATGCTTTGACAAAAAGGTTATGGCAAACGTCAGCGGCTTTGCTGTTGAGGATTATGCTTACACCTGTGAGCAGCTTGATAAATGCGAGCAGGTTGGCTGGCTTGAGGTTAACGTAAGCTGCCCCAACGTTCACGGTGGTGGTATGAGCTTCGGCACAAATCCCGAGGCTGCGGCAGAGGTTACTGCAGCAGTTAAAAGGGTGACAACAAAGCCTGTTATCATCAAGCTTTCACCTAACGTTACAGACATTGTGGCTATTGCAAAGGCTTGTGAGGAGGCAGGTGCAGACGGTATCAGCCTTATAAATACACTCCTTGGTATGCGAATTGACCTTAAAACAAAGAAGCCTGTTATTGCCAACAAGATGGGCGGCTTCTCAGGTAGCGCAATTTTCCCTGTGGCAGTTCGTATGGTGTATCAGGTTGCAAATGCAGTTAATATCCCTATTGTTGGTATGGGCGGCGTTACAACTGCGGAGGACGTTGTTGAGCTTATGCTTGCAGGCGCATCTGCAGTAGAGGTAGGCGCAGCAAACCTTGTTAACCCCTATGCTTGTCGTGATATTATCAACGATTTGCCAAGGGTTTTGGATAAATACGGAATCAATAATCTTAGTGATATAATAGGAGGAGCAAAATAATGGGTAGAGACGTAATTGTTGCTTGTGACTTTTCAAGCGCAGAAAAGGTATTTGAATTTCTTGATAAGTTTGAGGGCGGCAGAAAGCCTTTTGTAAAAATCGGTATGGAGCTTTTCTATGCAGAGGGCCCCTCAATCGTAAAGGAAATCAAAAAGCGCGGTCATAAAATTTTCCTTGACCTTAAGCTTCACGATATTCCCAACACAGTTAAAAAGGCCATGTCAGTTCTTTCAAACCTTGACGTTGATATTACAAATCTTCACGCATCAGGCACCTGCCGTATGATGGAGGCTGCTATTGAAGGCCTTACACGTGAGGATGGCACAAGACCACTTCTTATTGCGGTAACACAGCTTACATCAACTGACCAGGAAAGCATGGAGAAGGATCTTCTTATCAACGAGCCCATTGACAAGGTTGTTATGCACTATGCTCACAATGCAAAAATTGCAGGCCTTGACGGTGTTGTTTGCTCACCCCTTGAGGCAGGTAAGGTACACGAAATCTGCGGCAGCGAATTCCTTACAATTACTCCCGGTGTTCGCTTTGCAGACGGTGACGTTGGTGACCAGAAGCGTGTTATGACACCTGCTCAGGCAAAAGAAATCGGCTCTGACTACATTGTTGTTGGCAGACCTATCACAGCAGCAGAGGACCCCGTTGCAGCATATAACCGCTGTGTAGCAGAGTTCTGCGATTAAAATAAAATTTTTACCGAATAAACCTCCCTGGCGAAGGGAGGGGGACCGCACCGAAGCTTGCTTTGGTGTGGTGGAGGGTTCTAGCACCGAGAGGTGCGTATAATAAAATCCTTTACCTAATATAGACAGGAGAGATTAAATAATGGAAAGCTACAAGAGAGAATTTATACAGTTTTTAGAGGGCGCAGGCGTTCTTAAATTCGGTGATTTTACTGCAAAGAGCGGTAGAAAAATCCCTTACTTCATCAATGCAGGTGACATCAAAACAGGTGAGCAGATCTGCAAGCTTGGTGAGTTCTATGCTAAAGCATATTTTGAGAAAATCGGCAATAAGAAAACAGTCCTTTACGGTCCTGCATACAAGGGTATTCCGATTGCTGTTTCTGTTGCAGTTGCACTTGCAAAAAATAACCTTGACGTTCCCTTCTTCTTTAACCGTAAGGAAGAAAAGGACCACGGCGAGGGTGGTGTTTTCGTTGGCTACAAGCCTCAGGAGGGCGAGGAAATCGTTATCGTTGAGGACGTTATCACAGCAGGTACTGCTATCCGCGAGAGCATGAACATCCTTTCAGGTCTTAAGGGCACAAAGGTTGCTGCAACGTTTGTTATGGTTGACCGTAAGGAAAAGGGTCAGACAGAAAAATCTGCAATGGCAGAGGTTGGCGAGGAATTCGGCTTCCCCGTATATTCAGTTGTTGACGTTTACGATATCATTGAGTACCTTGAAGAGGATGAAAAGAATCGCGAAAACGTTGAGCGTATTAAGAAATACCTTGAAGTTAACGGTGCTAAATAATTTTAGGAAGTGAACACAATGAGAAGTCTTATTGATATTCTTGATTTTTCCACAAGTGAGGTTGATGAGCTCATTGCATCTGCCAATGATATCATTGACAATCCTGCAAAATATGCTGAAAAGTGCAAGGGCAAAAAGCTTGCAACACTTTTCTTTGAGCCATCAACAAGAACACGCCTCAGCTTTGAGGCTGCCATGCTTGAGCTTGGCGGTAGTGTGCTTGGCTTTTCTGAGGCAAACAGCTCATCTGCCGCAAAGGGTGAGAGCGTTTCTGATACAGCAAAAACAATAAGCTGCTATGCAGATATTATTGCAATGCGCCACCCCAAGGAGGGTGCGCCCCTTGTTGCTGCACAGGCTGCAAGCATTCCTGTAATCAATGCAGGTGACGGTGGTCACAATCACCCCACACAGACACTTACAGACTTACTTACAATCAGTCGTGAAAAGGGCGGATTTGAAAACCTTACGGTAGGCTTCTGTGGTGACCTTAAATTCGGCAGAACAGTTCATTCACTTATTACTGCTCTTTCAAGATATAAGGGAATTAAAATTGTGCTTATCTCTCCCGAAGAGCTTAAACTTCCCAGCTACATAAAGAAGGACGTTCTTGCAAAGAACAATATTCCCTATGAGCAGACAACAGACCTTGAAAGCGTAATGCCCGAGCTTGATATTCTTTATATGACACGTGTTCAGCGTGAGCGTTTCTTCAACGAGGAGGATTACCTCCGTCTTAAGGATAGCTATATTCTTGAGCCCCGCAAGCTCACTAATGCAAAGAGCGACCTTTGCATTATGCATCCGCTGCCCCGTGTAAATGAAATTTCACTTGCGGTTGACGATGACCCCAGAGCTTGCTATTTCAAGCAGGTGCTTTATGGTAAGTATATCCGTATGGCACTTATTCTCAAGCTGTTGGAGGAGGCACAGAAATGAACATAGATTCTATTACAAACGGTTTCGTTATTGACCATATTATTGCAGGCAGAGGTATGCGCATTTACGAGCTTCTCGGTCTTGACCACGTTGATTGCTCTGTTGCGATTATTAAGAACGTAAACAGCAAAAAGCACGGCAGAAAGGATATCATTAAAATTGATGCGGACATCCCTATTGATTTTGACGTTATCGGATACGTTGACCCCGGTGCTACAATCAACATCATCCGTGATGGTGAGCTTGTTGAGAAGCGCTTTATTGAGCTTCCCGAAACACTTACAAACGTTATAAAATGCAAGAATCCCCGCTGTATTACAACAACAGAGCAGGAGATAAATCACATATTCAAGCTCACAGACAGAGATGCAGGTATTTACCGCTGCATGTACTGTGAAACCAAGGCAAATTGAATGTTGTCAATTTGACTATAAAATAGCAGTTTGAAGGGGTTTTATTATACCTTTCGTGCCTTGACACAATTTGTTATAAATGTTAAAATTGTCGTGTTATTTAAAGTCTGTTTCTTGCGACTGACGGAGCAATGTGGAATTAACTACAATGGAGCAGAAATCACCCTTTATGCGGGGTGTTCAGACAGACTTTTAAGCCGACCGTCTGGGCACACCTGTTCTCATTGGATAGGTGCGCCCTTTTTGTTTTTTGAATCCCTGGTGAACAGCTTCACTTAACCCGAAAGGAATGTTTTTATGAAAAAAATTGGTATCATTATGGGCAGCGACAGCGATTTGCCCGTAGTTGAAAAAGCAGTTAATACACTTAAGGATTTTGGTGTTCCTTATGAGGTGCACGTTTTCTCTGCACACAGAACACCCGTTCAGGCAAAGGAGTTCAGTGAAAATGCCCGTGCAAACGGCTTTGGCGTAATCATTGCGGCGGCAGGTATGGCAGCACACCTTGCAGGTGCGGTTGCAGCGAACACAACTCTCCCTGTAATCGGTATTCCGATTAAGTCTGCAAACCTTGGTGGTATGGAGGCGCTCCTTTCAACAGTTCAGATGCCCTCAGGCATTCCTGTTGCAACAGTAGCTATTGACGGTGCTGTTAACTCTGCACTTCTTGCTATTGAAATTCTTTCACTTTCAGAGCCCGAGCTTGAGAAAAAGCTTGCGGATAAAAGAGCAAAGGATACTGCTACTGTTCTTGAAAAGAACGCAGCAGTTGAAGATAAATTTAATTTATAAAAAATGGTAGGTGTTTCTATCCCAGTGAAGGATAGAGGATAGAGAACTACCCACCACCAAAAGCATTGCTTTTGGTTCCCCTCCCTTGGGAAGGGAGGTAAGGCTTCGCAATTCTTAAGTTTTGCGATAGCGATATAATCAACGCGTAGCGTTCCGAAATTTTGCATT
>JAGBTL010000187.1 GCA_017631355.1 Clostridia bacterium | reverse complement strand
GAGGACCCTTTAGCGAGCCGAGAGCGGCAGATATTGCGGCGTAGGTGTCTGTACCCGATGAGGTTACAACGTGGGTCGTGAAGGTAGAGTTGTTACCACCGCCATGCTCTGCATGGAGCACAAGAGCAAGGTCAAGAAGCTTCGCTTCAAGTGGTGTGTATTCTCCGTTTTCACGAAGTATGTAAAGAAGGTTTTCAGCAGTATTCAGCTCCTTTTTAGGGAAGTGAATAAACAAGCTGTTGTTATTGTGATAGTGCTGAAATGACTGATAGCCGTAAACTGCAAGGAGCGGAAACTGTGCTATAAGCTGCAAGCACTGTCTGAGAACATTCGGTGTAGAAATATCGTCAGGATTTTCATCATAAGCATAAAGTGCAAGAACACTCCTTGAAAGAATGTTCATCATATCCTTGCCCGGTGCCTTCAAAATCATATCACGGACAAAGGACTGTGGAAGTGAACGATATTCCGACAATTGCTCGCAGAATTCCTTAAGCTCATTTTCATCGGGCAATTTTGAGAAAAGCAGAAGATAAATAGTTTCCTCAAAGCCAGGCTGATTATCCTCCATAAAGCCCTGCACAAGGCTCTTTACATCATAGCCACGGTATGCAAGCTTGCCGTGACAAGGAACAACCTCGCCATCCTCATTCTTATCCTTTGCTTTAACCATTGATACCTCTGTGAGACCTGCAACAACGCCATTCCCGTTAAGGTCGCGAAGACCACGCATTACGTCATACTGAGCATACATTTCAGGTCTTATATTGTTATTGCCGTCCGAAATTTCGGCAAGCTTCTTTATATATGGTGTGATTTCTGAATAATTCTTCATAATGTCTCCTTTCTTTATAAAAAGACTGTCCCAAAGACAGTTAAGCCTTGAGACAGTCGGCAATTTTAATTACAGTTATCCACAACCAGTTAATCCTTCTGAGGCACCTGATAAGTTACGTCCTCAAACTGCATTACCACATCCTCACGGGTGAAGCCGTCAGGAAGAATAATATCCTTATAGTAATTCAGCTTATCAATCTCGAAGGTGGTATCAGGGTGAATAGTAATTATGGTACATCCCCTCTGGGACCCTTCACCCGAAACACCTATGTATGCAAGGTAGTCAACGCTGTAGCCATAGCTAAATATAATATCATCCTTGCTGATTGTAACGTTGTTGTAATGGTCGTGGCCGTTAAACATAGCCTTGGTAGAGCCAAGCTCAACCATTTTCTCAAAAAGCTCGTCCTCACCGATACCGCTGAAAATGCGCTTACCGGTTTCACCTATTATACCATCAATAAATTTAACGCTGTCTGTATTTTTAAATCCGTTTGCTTCAAGCTCGTCCCAAGCATCCTTGAACTCCACAAGAGGAATATGGAAAAATGCAAGAGATTTCACAGGAGCACATTCTACAAGCACCTGATTTTTCTGTGAATATGCTTCAGCGGCAACCGCATTGTTCTCCTCGTTCATTCGGAGAACCTCGCGTTCATACCAATCAACCTGACTCTGACGGATGTTATCATACTTCCACCAGATACCGAAATAGTCGCCGTCGGTATATGAATGTGAGTCAAACATAAAAAATGCCTGTGTGATTATGCCAAGGGAGTTTTTTACCTCAATAACATGGTTACCCTTGCCGTCAATATCAGCAGGACCCGGCTGATACAGGCAATATTTAAGAGCTTCATCCTCATAAAACCCCGAAACCCTTTCACGATTGTAGTAGCTGTAAGCCTCGGAATCGTGGTTACCCAGCGTTACTGTCCAATAAACACCAAGTGTCTCAAGAAGGTTTATTACCACCTGTGCACCGCTCTTGTTATTGAAGGTTCCTGCCTGAAATGGCACAGGATATGCAATATCGCCTGTGATAATAACAAGATCGGGCTTTTGCGCAGTAATCATTGCAGCAACGGCATTAACTGCTGATTTATCCTTGGCATAGCTCATATAACCGCCACCAATGTGCACGTCTGTAAGGTGCATCACACGGAAATCACGGTCAGTTGTGAAAACCCAGTTGCCGTTTGCATCCTTTTCGGGAACAAGCTGCTCATCAATCTGAACAGCCTTATAAGAGGTTGCCTTTTTATTTACCGATGCAACAAGACAAACGTTAACAACTGCTGTAACAACAGTAATTATGAGAATTACTGAAACTATTGATAAAATCACTTTTTTACCTTTGCCCTTTTTGTTCTGCTTTTTAGCTGAAGTCATTTTCCTGACCACCCTTCAGATAATCTGTTCATAGGTATATAATACCACATTTTTCGCTATAATGCAAATTTTCACAGGTTGACCAAGTCCTTAGAAATGTGATAAAATAAGGAAAATGAGGTGGTTATCATAGAATTTACAGAATTTTTAAAAAATGCAGCCCACGTTAAGCCCACTCCACAGCAATTAGCGTTGCTCAGGGAAACTCCCTTTTATGCCTTTGTTCACTTCAGCCCTAACACATACACAGGCCTTGAATGGGGCGACGGCACGGAGGATCCTGCTATTTTCAACCCTACGGAGCTTGATTGTGACCAATGGGCACAGGCAATCAAATCGGCTGGAATGCAGGGAATGGTCCTTACTGCAAAGCACCACGACGGCTTTTGCCTGTGGCAGACAGAATATACCGAGCATAGTATGAAAAACAGTCCATACAAGGACGGCAAGGGTGACATTGTCCGCGAAGCAGCCGATGCCTGCAAGCGTCACGGACTTAAATTTGGCTTTTACCTCTCCCCTTGGGACAGGAACTGCCCCCTTTACGGCACAGATGAATACAACACCTATTACAAAAATCAGTTAACCGAGCTGCTTACAAATTACGGTGAAATTTTCCACGTTTGGTTTGACGGCGCCTGCGGTGAGGGTCCCAACGGCAAAAAGCAGGTTTATGATTTTGACGGATATATTGAGCTCATAAAAAAACACCAACCCAACGCCACCATTTTTAATGATGCAGGCACTATCCGTTGGATTGGCAACGAGGCAGGCAAAGCACCCTATGCACAATGGGCGGTTGTTCCGCAGGAGCTTTGCTTTATGAATGAAAAGCAGACCGAGGGTCCACTTGTAGAGGGCTCACTTGATTTTGTTTATAACTCTGATATAAACATAGGCTCCATTTCAAACATTATGTATTCAAAAGGTCTTGTTTTTGCCCCTGCAGAAACTGATATGTCCATAAGACCGGGCTGGTTCTACCACCCCGAGGAGGAGCCTCATTCATTAGAGCGACTTTTTAACACCTACGTTACCTCTGTTGGTAACAACGCCACCTTCAACCTGAACATACCCCCTATGCCCAACGGCAAATTTGATCCGCGTGACGTAGAACGCCTTAAGGAGCTTGGAGAGCTTATTTCAAAGGAGTTCAGCACCAATCTGGCAGAGGGTTCAACTGTAACCATACTCCCCGGATATGGCCCCACACAACCCGAAATACAGGTAACATTAAAGAAAAAGCAAACCATAAAATACGTTGAGCTTGCCGAAAACATCAAGGAGGGTCAGCGTGTTGAAGCCTTTGACGTGTTTTTCAAGGACTCGCACGGTCAATGGGCACATGCAGCTCGCGACACCACCATTGGCAGCCGCAAGATAGTAAAAACCGACCCGACAGAAGCACAGGAAATACTTGTGCGAATCACGTCGTCACGCTACGTGCCTGACATTGAATGGATAAAGATATACTAAAAAATAAGCACATTTACACTGGCAAAGTGTAAATGTGCTTTTAATTACATTCTTATTCGTGATCGTGGTCGTGCTCCTCAGTAACGGTTATAACCGCATCGTGAATTGCAGAAAGTGAGCCATATGAGTCAATGCCAACTATACCGCTTACCTTAACCCACGTGCCATCCTCGGGAATTTCTGCATCCTTATCAGCAAGAATAAGCTCAATAGGATCACTCAATTCCGCAAGCGGAATCTTTGTATCCTGAGATTCTGTGGTATCCTCGTTGCTTACCGCCTCGGTTGCTTTGTGAGCGTGGTCGTGATCCTCGTGTGTGCGATAAAGCCAGTAGTTAACCGTACCACCCACAAAAACTCGCTTTACAAACTGGCCCTCAACGTTAATTGTTGCACCGCGGTAGCAGGCATAGTCGGGGTCGGTATCATCAAGCTGGTATGAAGCATCAAGCGCCTGAACCCAGTAGCTGTAGTTTTCATCATTTACGTTTATTACAACGACAGCCTTGTCCTCAAGCTTACCACCATTTGCCTCAATTTCAGCAAGCTGAGCTTTTACCTCTGCACTCTCTGTTTTGAACTCATTTTCAATACGTTCAAACTCCATATTGTGGTCTTTGGTTATCGCTGCAGCACCAACAAGTATAGCCACAACGCCAATTACAAACACGAGCAGGATAATTCCCATTATTGTGGTAACCTTTTTCCTGAAGGCTGCATCAGCATAATCCTCTGCCTTCATACCTGCAGGGATTTTTTCCTCACGGAGCTTTGCCTGTCTGCGAGCCTCACGAATCTCCTTGTTAGTGAGCTTCTTTGGTGTGGTGCTTGACTTTTTATTATCTGCCATAATAATTACCTACGATCCGAATAATCTTTTTGTCTGAGGTTTAAAGAAGTGATGTGTAAATCAATCCTTAAAAAACTGGGGTAAATACGCCTTGTGGGCTTCCTTCATCTCCTCGTAGCAGGACTTTGCCTGTGCAAAATCACCGCAAAGAGGATGAAGCATAAGAGCATTGAGTGCATCCTCATCAGAGCCCTTGATTGCAGCCTCAACTGCATATTTTTCATAGGACTTAACTGTGCGCATAAGGCTGATGATGTGACGGTTGTCAAACTCATCAATTTCAACGGGTGTTGCACCATCTGCGCCGATAACTGCTGCAATTTCAACAATATCGTCGTCATCCATAAACTTAAGAGTACCGTTGTTCTTGATGTTAACAACGTGAACGTCCTTCTTGTCGTTTGCAATAGAGTCAATAAGTGAAACTGCTGCAAGTGAATACTTGTAGCCACCGCGCTGCTCAAGGAGTGCAGGCTTAATAACGAGCTCATTGTCGCTGTAAAGCTTAAGGAGCTCCTCTTCAATTTCCATACAAACCTGTGCACGGCTCTTTGAGCCTGACTTAAGGTAATTGAGCTTTGCCTGACGGCTGTAGTAATACTGAAGGTATGATGAGGGGAAGCCCTTACAAGCGTTAAGGCATTCCATATCAAAACCATCATCGTGAATATTCTTCATAACTGTGGGGGCAAAGTTGTCATCAAAGATGCTGTCAAACTTCTCCTCGCCATTAACCTTAACAGATGTAATCCAGCTAAGGTGGTTAAGGCCAAGGTATGTAATCTTTGCATCCTCACCAACAGCAGCCTTAACGTCGTCAATCATAGCAATGGGGACGTTGCAAAGACCCATTGTCTTAACGTTGGTGTGGTTAATCATAAACTCAGAAATGATACCTGAGGGATTTGTAAAGTTAATGAGCCATGCATCGGGGCAGATAGCTTCAATACGCTCTGCAATGTGTGCCATTACAGGAATTGTACGAAGAGCCTTGAAGAAGCCACCGATACCTGTTGTTTCCTGACCGATAAGGTCGTGCTTGAGCGGGATTGACTCGTCAATGTGACGGCAAGGAAGCTTACCAACACGAATCTGTGTAACAACGAAATCTGCGCCCTGTAATGCAAGGTCAAGGTCATCTGTCATAACAACCTCACAGTCAATGCCTGCACTCTTGAGCATACGCTGGCAAAGACCGCCAACGATTTCGCGCTTTCTGTCGTCAATATCCATAAAAGCAACTCTCTTAAGCTTAAGAGAATCCTTTGCCTCAATAAAGCCGTAAATAAGCTCGGGGCAATATGTACTACCAGAACCAATAACGGTTACGTTAATTTCCTTCATTTATATCAATCCTTTCATTAGTCCTCAAGAAGCCAGTTGATGCAGCCCATAACAGGAGCACAATCAAGCTTGATAAAGCTGAACTTTCTGCCTGTTCTTTCAGCAACAAGCTCTGCCATTCTGTCAGTGTATTTGTGTGAAGGAAGCTTTGTGTGAACAGAGCCTGAAAGCACAACGTTGATAACGTCGCAGTCAAAGGTCATAGCGTTAACGTGACCACAGATGTAATCAGCACCGCGCTGTGCCATTTCCTCAATTACTGCAAGTGCAGGCTCATCGTCATTATTTGCCGCCTCAAAGAAGGATACGATAAGCTTTCTGAGGAAAGCCTCACCGTCCTCGCCCTCAAGAACTGCAATTGAATCAAGGAGAGTTTCTCTGTCCTTAATACCTGCTTTTTCGCCCATAAGGTCTGTAATCATTGATTTATCCTTACCAAGGCAAAGCTGGTCATACATAATTCTGAATGCCTGATTACCAACCCAATGGCCATTACCCTTATCACCTGAAAGCACGTCAAAGCCGCCAATCTGAAGCATATTGCCGTTTGTATCAAGTGAGTTACAGCAAGTACCTGTACCGCAGTTGTAGCCGATACCTGCGCCTGCGCCAACGCCTGCCTTAATTACGATAAAGCCGTCGTTATAAATGCGAGCACCTGTAACGCCTAATTTGCCAAGCTCCTCCTGCATTGCATCGTGCTGATAAGGATGGTCAATACCTGCAAGACCCATAAGCATACCGCTTACGTCTGCAAGGTCAACGTTGCCCTTTGCAGCAACAGTTTTCACACCGTCTGCAATGATGCCTGCAGCCTCGGGGAATGAGCCTTCCATATTTTCGTGGTTTGATGCAGGGCCCTCGTGCTCTGCAATAACATTTTTGTTTTCATCAAAAAGTGCATAAGCGGTCTTTGTTCCGCCACCGTCAACACCGATATAAAATTTCATTACAAATACCTCTTATTCTTCAATTTCAGGATAAGCCTCGTCGCAAACCTCATCAAGGCAATACATGCCACGTCTTGTTTCCTCGCGGTCAATCCATCTGCCGTTTGTGAAATCAGGTACGGGAACGGGCGCACCGCCCATAGCAACCGACTGCTCTGAAAGGCATGTGATTACCATCCATGATGCTGTATCATAAACGTCAATGGGAGGCTTTTCGCCTTCATAAACTGCATCAACAAAGGCTGAAAGCACAAGGTAGTCCATACCACCGTGACCTGCCTTGATACCGCCCTTTTCGTATGCTCTCCAAAGAGGATGCTCATACTTTTCACGCCAGGGAGTAAAATCATCCCAGCTGTGTGTCCAGCTGTCATCATCGTGGTGCATACCATCAAAGTAAATTCTGCCCTTGCCATCCTCGGGCTCGGAGTAAATACCCTTTGTGCCCTGAACCTCGTAATCTCTTGTATAAGGTCTGGGAAGTGTGCAGTCGTGTGTGAGCTTGATTGTTTCGCCGCCTGCACACTTGATGATTGTTGTTACAATATCACCGCACTTGAAATCTACGTTGTAAAGGTCGTATTCCTCGCCCTTGTTGTCCTTAATCCACTGATGAAGTCCGCGAGCCTTGCTTGCAACAGAGTTAACTGTAAGGAAGCGGTTACCACGGTTGATGCGGAGGGCCTTTGCAATCGGGCCCAACTGATGTGTGGGATAAAGCTCACCGTTACGATTCATAAAGTTAAAGAGTCTGCCGTGGATATTTTCACGTCCGAGTGAAATTTCATCGCGGAGGTCGTGACGATAGCCACCCTCCATATGTACGATTTCACCAAACATATTCTGACGAATCATATTGAAAACTGCCATTTCATTTCTGCAATAGCAGCAGTTTTCAAGGAGCATACAGAACTTGCCTGTTTCCTCGCTTACACGAACAAGCTCCCAGCACTCCTCAACAGATGCTGCGCCGCCAACCTCCATTGCAACGTGCATGCCTGCACGCATTGCATCTGCCGCAATCATTGAGTGAGTAATCCATGTGGTTGCAACAACAACCGCATCAAGCTCCTCGTTACGGAACATTTCTTTATAGTCAAGGTAAGCGTGAACAGGGTAAGATTTTTCGTTGTGTTTTTCAACAATCTCAATACCCTTTTCTGCTCTTTCGGGGATAAGGTCACAAACCGCAGGAACCCTAACACCGTCAACCTGCAGAAGAAGGTCAAGCATACCGGAGCCTCTGCCGCTGACACCAATAAAACCAATATTTGCACTATTTTTTCTCATTTGGGTCACACCTCTGTGGAACAAAATTATACATTGTATATTTTAACACATACTTATTATATTTGCAATAAAAAATAATAAAAAGAAACGCTCTCAACAGAAAGCGTTTCTTCAACAAATTTATTCAGTTCTCAACGCCTCAACAGGATCCTTGTTCGCTGCCATACGTGACGGAATAAGACCTGCAGTAAGGGTTAAGGTTACTGAAATAATCACCAGGATTATAGCACCTGCAACAGGAAGTGATGCGGCTGCAGGAATGTGCGCAACGTATTTAAGAAGCAGGTTTATGGGAATTTCCAATATCAGCGTGGACAGGATACCTATTACACCTGCACCAAAGCCCACAACAGCCGTTTCGGCGTTGAATACTCGTGCAACGTCCTTTTTAGAAGCACCGATACTACGAAGAATACCGATTTCCTTGGTACGTTCAAGAACCGAAATGTAGGTGATAATACCAATCATAATTGATGAAACCACAAGTGAAATTGCGACGAATGCAACAAGCACGTAGGTAACAATATCAATGATTGTTGTGATACTACTCATAAGCACGCCGATTAGGTCTGTTGCCTTGATACGGCTTTCAGGATGGCCATCCTCCGCCACCTTAGTGTTGTAATATTCAATAAGCTCATTCAGCTTTTCCTTTGCCTCAAAGTTCTTGGGATAAAAGCAAATCTGTGAGGGAGAATCAAAGGTTGAATAACCTATCTTTTCCATAGTTGTTGAATATGAGCTTTGTGCCGCCAGCGTGTCAACGTATGCCTGCTTAATAGCAATTACCTGCTCCTCTGAAAGGAAGCCCTCCATAAGGCGCTTTTCAAGCTTTGACATATCATCAAAGCCGAACATTGCAGCCATATTGGTCATATCTATTTCAGATATATCCATACCCTCTGCCATTGACATAAAGGGTCCGTAATCAAGGTAATTAAAATCAATAAGCCCAAGGTCAACGTCTGCAAGGTCAAAGTCATTTACTGTGAGATTTGAGAAGATGTTGCCTGTAAGAACGTCCTTATCGGGGCTTGCAAGCTGCTCCTGCACGATGGGCCTTTTTGCAGACTCGTTGATTGCATAGTCCATAAGCTCACGCTTGTAGCCGATACCGCCTGTACCGATAGCAAGTGTGTTGTTTTCATCAGGGCGAAGAATACCTACAATCTTGATTTTGAAGCCGTTATCTACAAGCTTTTTAACATAGTAGTCGTTTGCGCTGTTGTCAACCCACAGGCCTGTTTTCTCATTTTTAGAGAAATAATCTGCGCTGAGAACAAGACTGAACTGCATATCAAGGATTTCCTCATAGCTGTACTCTGAAACCGCAGAGGTGTCAAAGGTTTCACCGCTGGCAAGAGCTGCCATCATATCCTTTTGGAAATCCGCCTGATTTTTAAGACCAAGGGCGTAAACAACAAGCTCGTTGATTTCGTTGTTGCCGTCAACAATGAGCACAACCTCGTTGAAATCCTCAGGCATTCTACCAGCAATAACGTCATACTGCGCATCCATCAGCCTATCGTCACCGATAAGCTCAAGCCACACCGAAAAGCTCTGTGCCATGGGCTGTGCCATCTGCTTCATGCTATCATCCATGGGCATCATATCCATAGCGTTGCTGGGGTTACATTTTACAACACCGTTTTCCGTATCGGCTCGGTAAATGTTAAGGGGTGTGCTGTATTTATACTGAACGTCGTTACACACCTCGTCAAAGGCTGCCTGATTATCCTCAACGTACTTCTTGAAATTATCAAGGTTATTGGAGGTCTGCTCGGAAATGAAGGCGTTTACCATTTCCATAAACATTTCGTTTACGTGAATTTTCCCATCCGCACCTGCATCTTCCTTTATGGTGACGCCCATGCCTGTAAACGACGTCATCATGCTTTCAAGGTCCATGGTCTGCTTTTCAACCGTCATCGGGTAGGACAACAGCATATCCTCCTGAACACGGTCAATGTAAACCTGAATACCGTTTGATAGTGCAAGAACAAGAGCGATACCGATAATACCGATGCTTCCTGCAAATGCCGTCAGGAAGGTTCTGCCCTTTTTGGTGCGAAGGTTGTTTATACTAAGTGCAAATGCAGATGAGAAGGACATTGACTTTTTGCCCTTTTCAACTGTTTCAACCTTTTCCGCCTTCTGCTCCTCCTCGGTAGGCTCAAAGGGATTGGAGTCGTCAATAACCTTACCGTCAAGGAAGCGAATTATTCTGTTTGAATACTCATAAGCAAGGTCAGGGTTATGAGTAACCATAATTATGAGCTTTTCCTTGGAAATCTCCTTGAGGATATCCATAATCTGAACGCTTGTTTCACTATCAAGCGCACCTGTGGGCTCATCGGCAAGGAGAATATCAGGGTCGTTAATAAGCGCACGTGCAATTGCCACACGCTGCATCTGGCCGCCTGACATCTGATTGGGCTTTTTGTGAATCTGCTCACCAAGGCCAACCTTTTCAAGGGCATCAATAGCTCTTCTGCGACGTTCCTTTTTTGAAACGCCCGACAGAGTAAGAGCAAGCTCAACGTTTGAAAGAACAGTCTGGTGCTGAATCAGGTTGTAGCTCTGAAAAACGAAGCCGATTGAATGATTACGGTAGGTGTCCCAATCGCCATCCATAAAGTGCTTTGTTGATTTACCGTTGATGAACAGGTCACCGCTTGTGTACCTGTCAAGACCGCCTATAAGGTTAAGCAGAGTGGTTTTACCACAGCCCGAGGGACCAAGTATGGCAACAAACTCATTCTCGCGGAAATTGATGTTGACACCCTTAAGTGCCCTGACAACGGTATCGCCGGTTTTATAATCTTTTACAATATCTTTTAAAACTAACATAATATGCCCTCCGCACAGTTATCTGTACAGTCGTTTTCTGTTAAAGAAAAGGATTGCACCCACTATAAGGCAAGCGCCAAGATACGCTGCAACTACATATAACCAACGAGTATCGGATTTACCGTCCTCGAAGATAATTGTGGGCTTGTAATCATCCTTCACAACAATCTGAATCTTTGCACGTTCCTTAAAGAATAGATTGTAAAGCCACTCCACAAGTTCATCCACGCTCATAGAATTGAACTGCTCGCTAAGCGATGATGAATAGCTGCTATACATTCCTGCATCCTCACCGCTTGCCATAAGACCCATCAGCAGGTCCTCGTTACCGGGCTGCTTGATTGTTTCTGCAAGGAAGCGTAGAAGTGTAATCAGCACCGCTGTGTTATCAGAATCAATATAAGTGTAATTTGATGATTTACCGTTTATTACGCTCTTGCTCTGCTTTTGAACAGGTGTACCGAGAGCGGCAATGCCGTTAACGTCAAGCTTTGCCATTTTCATTCCTGAGGATGAAAGAAGACCGTCAAGCAAGGAGTTTACGTCTATCTTCAGATTAAGTGATGATGCATCCATATTAACGTCAATCACGCCTGAGAACTTATCTGTAAGTGCTGTGACAGGAAGCATAAGGTTTGCAATGCACTTTTCAATGGAGCCGCTGTTCACAAAGTAAATAAGGTTGGGTAACGCCTCGGTTATACCATAAACAGGCTTCATACAAATTTCATCAATCAGATTGAGCACAGGGTTAAGAACGTTATTGAGAACGCCGTCACCTGCAGCATCCTTTTTATATGCCTCGTAATCCTTGATGTAATATGACTTGCAGCCAAGACCCTCAAGCAAGGGAATAACCGCTGTGTTATAGCCGTCAGCACCTGCAAGGGTAATGCTGTCAAGGATAACTATATCCTCATCCGCAAGGAGCATACGAAGCAGCGGAAGCAAGGGACGAAGCGAGGCGGTAAGAGCACTCTGGAAGCCCTTACGTGAGCCATAATTGAAGCCCCAGTCCAGCTTATTAAAGGGTACGTCTGCCCATGATTCATACTGTGAAAGCAACGCAGCTGCGGCAGCGTGCTTTTTATCGGTCAGCATTGAAGCAACACCCTTGGGAGAGGCATCAACACCAATTATATTAAGCATTGCCACAAGACCGTTTTTATCAAGCTCAACGTAAATGCCCTTTACAATTTCGTTAACGTTTACGGGCGTGTAAACCATTGCGGCAATGACCTCACCCATACTATTGGCGGTGCCGCCCTCCTTAACAAATTCGTCAAGGAGCTCATCAAGCTCGTTAAGTGCCTTTTCATAGTCCTTTTGTGTAAGGTTTGGCGTATAGGTTACCGTTTTGGCTGTATATGCGGGGAAAACCATTGCCTGCGCCTCACCAATAGCGGTGGGGGCAAAAAGCATTATTACAGTTTTCACAATATCATCCGTGTTTTTTCCAAGCAGGTCGGTTATAAATGCGGTATCCATACCCTCCACAGCAGGAAGGCTGCCACCGTTGAGCTTCATTGTGTCAACAAGCCAACGCATTATTACAACGTATGCCCTGCCCTTATCAGCAACAAAAACGTTGCCATTCTTGCTGCCGCAGGCTGCCAGAGCAGTCATATCAATAGCCGCCGCCTTAATGGAGCCCGAAGCACCGTCACCGCTAAGCATATCATTGAGCATCTGCTCAAGGTCAAGGTTAAAGGATGACAAATCAAATATTTTAAGAAGTGTTGCAATTTCCACCAACGGGTTGCTTGTTACAGGCTCAAGAAGCTTTTCAATACAAGCATCAAACTCACCGTTCACCGCAAAATCTGCAAATGAGGGGAGAATTTCGGTGAAGCTGTCCATAGGCTGTGAAAGTGAATTTTCAATAGTTGTAAGAACAGGAAGAATAATGTTTTCAACCATTGACGTGCGGTTTTTATCAGCCCTTGCCTTGAAATCAGCAGAGGAAAGAACGTCACCGCATTTAAGAGCATTGAGCATCGGCACAATAGCGTTAGAATAGCCGTCTGCGCCCTCAATTGTAATAAAGCTGTTAATCTCAAAGGTGCCTGAACAAAGCAGAGTGTAAAGAATGTCGTTAAAGGGATTAAAGCAGGTAGCAAGTGCTCGTGCAAAGCTGTATTTGTCCTTAACACCCCAATCTGCACCTGCAAGGTCAACCTGGTCCCAGGAATCACAGGCGTAGAGCATACCTGCAATTCGGGGATATTCTCTCAAATGTGCAGACACGCCCTTGGGCGAAGCATCAAGACTGATGTAGGAAAGCACGTCCCCCTGCTCACTAAGAGCGGAATATGTGCTCACAAGGGTGCTTGAAACTGCTTCGTTTGTATATAATCCGCTTGTAAGGGCAGCCTTAAGCTCCGTGCCCATTACAGAGGGTAAAATTGCATTTATAAGCTTGTCGGTACCACCGACTGCGTTAAGCGCCTGCTCGGGGGTAACACCATCAGGATATGGGGAATCCGTGCTTGCAACTGCCACAGCGGAAACGGATCCGACAAGGACAAGCAAGCACAGGAATATTGAAATCAGTTTTTGGCAACAAACCTTCATATCATCATCACTCGTACTCATATTTTATATCAAAGGGCACATTTACCCATAATTCTATATCATAATTATAATACACTATATACAACATTACAACTATATTTTGTTAAATATATGTTAATAATCGGGGGTTTTTATGAAATTTTTCAAAAAAATTTTTTTGTTTTTTATGCTGACAACGTTTTTTCTCCTTTCGGGATGCTCAATAAAGCACTCGGGCAACACTCTATACGGCTTTACTCAACGAATGAACGAAGCAAATCCCGACTACTCGCTGACCGATTCGGGGTATATTTACAACGAGGAAGAGCACTCGCTGACAAAATACTACGTTATAGACGATACGAATATCGTGCTACAATTCACCACCGACGAAAAAAACGAGCTGTACTCTATGAATATTGTTTTTGACAATTTAACAGAAAGTAATACAGATGAGCTTGAATTTATAAAAAATTGCATTGAATGCTACTGCGAGGAGCCCGAGACTGCCTCCACCCTGTTGAGTGAAAGCAATTTTCCTCAGACACTTTTCATCAAAAGCCCCGACACGTCAAAAAACAAAATCGGCAACACCGAAATGCTAATCGATGTTACCGACATAGGTTGTGTTATTACTGTTTTTCGAAATACTCTGTAAGCTTAACTGCAAGAGCGCGTAAAGCATTACCGCGGTGGCTTATAGCGTCCTTTTCCTCTGCCGTGAGCTGAGCCATACTCTTGTCACCAACTCGGAAAAGAGGGTCATAGCCGAAGCCGCCGTCACCGATACGTTCAAAGCCGATATAGCCCTCACACTCACCACGGGCGCTGATAACGTCACCATTAGGGAATGCACAGCAAACAACTGCAACGTAGCGTGCTGTACGCTCCTCCGCAGGAAGGTCAGAAAGGAGCTTAAGGAGCTTGTCGTTGTTGCGCTCATCATCACCGTGAACACCTGCAAAGCGTGCAGAATAAACACCGGGCGCGCCTACAAGGTAATCAACCGCAAGACCTGAATCATCTGCAACACATGGCATTCCGCTTTCACGACAGCCGCTCTGTGCCTTGAGAAGAGCATTTTCATAAAAGGTTTCGCCTGTTTCCTCAACGTCAGTAATTTCAATACCAAGCTGGTCTGCAGTTTTAACGTCTATACCGAGGGGTGAAAGAATTCTGTAAAGCTCATCCCGTTTTTTCATATTGTGTGTAGCAATCAAAAATTCCTTGCTCATTATCCGAACAACCTCCCGAAGAAGCCTTTTTTCTTTTTGGGCTCTTCTGCCTTTTCTTCCTCTGCCGCAGGTGACTCCGCAACAAATGTTGAAGTGGGACCGTCATCCTCTTCAATAATGGTTGCGTTTTCTGCAACAGGCTCTTCAACAGCTTCCTCAACTGTTTCTTCAACAGCTTCCTCAACTGTTTCTTCACATGCTTCCTCGGCAGCCTCATCAGCTACAGCCTCTGCTGACTCCTCTGCCTGAGCCTCACCGAGAGCCTCAAAGAGCTCACCAACCGCCTTTGCAATTTCTGCGCGCTCATCAACAGCCTCATCAGCCGAAGCAGGAATCTCCTCCTTGATTTTGGAGAGGTCAATTTCATCCTCCTCATAATCATCAGGAAGCGCCTCAAACAAGCCCTCTGCAAATGCCTTGGGGTTAAAGGGCTGAAGGTCATCTATACCCTCGCCTACACCAATAAACTTAACAGGAACCTTAAGGTCATTCTTGATTGAAAGCACAACACCACCACGTGCAGTACCATCAAGCTTTGTAAGAATAATACCTGTGATTTCTGCAATTTTAGCAAACTCGCGAGCCTGGTTAACAGCATTCTGACCTGTTGTAGCATCAAGCACAAGCAATACCTCGCGGTCAGAGTATGGAAGCTCACGGTCAATAACGCGGTAAATCTTCGCAAGCTCCTCCATAAGATTTTTCTTATTATGAAGTCGGCCTGCAGTATCACAGATGATAATCTCTGTGCCACGTGCCTTTGCGGCTGAAATAGTATCAAAAATTACGGCAGCAGGGTCTGCGCCCTCCTTGTGCTTGATAATATCAACGCCTGCGCGCTGTGCCCATACGTCAAGCTGGTCAATAGCAGCGGCACGGAATGTATCAGCAGCGGCAAGAATAACACTCTTGCCCTCCGCCTTGTAGCGGGCAGCCATCTTACCGATAGTGGTTGTTTTACCAACGCCGTTAACACCGATTACAAGGATAACTGAGGGAATGGTAATAAGGCCCATATCCTCGCCACCCTCAAGCATTTCGGCAACGATATTCTTGATTTCAACCTTAACGTCTGCAGGGTCCTTGATACCCTTTTTGCGAACAACGTCATT
>JAGBTL010000186.1 GCA_017631355.1 Clostridia bacterium | reverse complement strand
GAGGCATCACAGGATAACCCCGATAATGCAAGTAAAACAATTGCGGTTGTTGCAAAGGGTGAATCACACGCCTTCTGGCAGGCTGTAAAGGCAGGTGCCGAGGATGCGGCAAAAAAGTATGGCTATTCCGTTACCTTCCGCGGACCTGCATCAGAGAGCTCATCTGATTTGCCCAGTCAGAAGGAAATGGTGCAGACTGCACTTTCAAATAACGTGTCAGGTCTTGTTGTGGCAACCATAGGCGAGGGCTTTGCTGATATGCTTACACAGGCCTATGACAAGCAGATTCCTGTTGTTCAATTTGACAGCGGTATATGGGAGGCGGATATCAAAACCCTTGATTCACAGAACAAAAACCCCATTGTATCAACCGTTGCAACCTCAAACAGTAATGCGGCAGCCCTTGCAGCAGAGCGCTTTTTTGAGCAGCTTAAGGGTGAAATAAAAAAATCTGACGGCACCTACGTTATCGGTGTAATTCAGCACGATGAAACACAAACGGGTATTGACAGGGCAGAGGGCTTCATTAATAAATTCACAGAGCTTGCCGATGCAGATGCCGAAACAAAGGGAAAGTACAAAATTGAAAAGGAAGTAAAGCCCGGTGACACAAATAATGCATATATTGATGCTTTGAACGCCCTTGTGGAAAAGCGTGCAAAAGCCATTTTTATGTCAAACGAGGGCGTTGTAAAGCAGGTCAGCGATGCTATTGCCGCCAATGAGGGTAAGTATGATAACATTATGTTCTGTGGTTTTGATGCAGGCACAAAACAGATTCAGTGGATTAAAAGCGACAACACAAGAACAAGGCTTATCGGCTCTGTTGCGCAGGATTCATACAGCATCGGCTACAATGCTGTGGAGCAGTGCGTGTTTGCCATAGAGGGCAAGGACGTTAAGACAAAGGTTGATATCGCAGGTCAGTGGTACGACAGCAGTAACGTTGACAAAATGATTCAGGAAAACATCGTTTACGAGGGATAAAAAATAGTCGGGGTCATCTGATGACCTCGACTATTTGTGTTATATTCACTTTTTACAACCGCATCCGCAGTCACCATCAATGTTGAAGGGTGTGCCGCAATCGTCGTTTCGCATATTGGGCGGGAAGAATTCGTCAACAGGGAAGCTGATTCGCTTAAAGGCGTCACAGGGATTTTCCGTGTTGCAGCTGCATTCCTTTGTGGGGATACAGAAGTCATAAGCGGGAATAAGCATCTGCACGTCACGCTCAAGCTGAATAATGGTGAAAATGCCAAGTGTAACCTTAACAGCCTTCTCACTTTGACAGCCGAATCTGCCCTCAAAGCAGCTGCAGATATAGGGCGGAAGAGCATCACAGCAGCTTCCCATTGTATTGCAGCAGTCGCAAACACGACAAATTTCAGCGTTAAGTACAATAGGCTCCACACACTGCACCTTTGCCTTGGGGTTTGTGTTGCTTACGGGCATATATTCGTCGCAATCATTGTAATTTGTACGGGATGTAAATATTTTAACGTTGCCGTCGCTACCGTAAAGAATGCACTTTTTGCCGAAGGTCACAAGTCCCTCAAGGGTCTGACAGGGTGAGCTGGGGCAGGTGAGTGCATCAAGTGTAACCTTGATAAAGAAGGTAAGATCAACGGAGTAGCAGCCCTTGTTGAAGGGTACCTTTTCCACTTCTACAAGGCAGTTAAGTATTTGTGCTGATCGGGGGCGAACAGTTGCTGCAGCCTCAAGAATCTGCTGGCCGCAGTCTGTAAGGTAAAGCCGTAAATCAGTAATGCAATCCTTGTCGGCACAGGAATCATAAACACGGTTTGTGTCAACACAGATGGCTTCCTTTACGTGGTGAAGGTCATTGCCTGAAAATTTTTCAGTCATAATTTATCCTCCTGATATAAATTGAAGATGGCACCTTTCGGCGCTTCAATATATATTATGAGGTTCGGCTGAAATAGTTACACAATTATAATTCTTCACCAAGATTAAAGGGGGGGATATATTCCTCCTTGGCAGAGGAAAGTTCTTGCATAAAGCCATCCTCAATGCCCGATGCAAAGAGATAATCCTCTATTTCATCATATTCAGCCTGAGTAAGTCTGCGATTAAGTGAAGGCTCCTCACAGCCCTCAACAGGCGTGAATTGGCTCATGAGGCTGAACATTACCTGACCGCCTTTAAAGGTGCTTTTCATCCAATCAATAACACGCTTTGTGTTTTCAAGATGGTTGGGCAAAATAAGGTGACGGATTATAACACCGCTTTGCATAATGCCGTTGTCATCAATAACGTAATCACCGGTCTGTCGGTACATTTCAAGAATAGCCTTCTCAGCGGTTTCGAAGTAGCTTGGCGCCTTTGAATATTTGATTGCGAGGCTGTTGTCAGCATATTTCATGTCGGGTAAATATATGCTTATTTTACCCTCTAATGCCTTTAGCGTATCAAGGCTTTCATAACCGCCGCAGTTGTAAACAACAGGCACAGGCAATGGCTCGTCAAGGCTTTTTATAACAGCATTTGCAAAGTGTGTTGCCGTTACAAGGTTTATGTTGTGTGCACCCCTTGTTATCAGCTCCTTGTATATTGCCTTAAGCTCCTCAACGGTTATCTCTTTGCCGAATTTACCACGGCTTATTTTATTGTTCTGACAGTAAACGCATTGCAGGTTGCAGCCTGTAAAGAAAACTGTTCCGCTGCCTCGGTCACCGCTTATTGGCGGCTCCTCCCAGAAGTGTAAATCTGCCCTTGCAATAACAGGGGCTTCACCCATATTGCAAAAGCCCTTACCGCTGTCGGCAAGAGCTTTTCTTTGTGTGTTGCATTTTCGTGGACATAAATTGCAAGTAAACATAATTATGCTGCCTTAAGATAAGTGAAGGGTAACCAACCGAAGGTTCCGTCGTAGCTTACAAGACCATATTCGCCCTCGTCACCCTTGCATACTGTGAGTATTTCAACGGCTTCGCCCTTGGGGATTTCCGCGCTGCGCTCACCGTCTGTAATCTGTGTGCGGATGCTGAGCGGGTCCTCTTGTGTGTTTATTATATATTTACCGGGCTTGTTGGTTGTTGCAACGCTTGTTGCGGAAACTAATTCTGCAAGTGTAAGTGAAATCCAACCGTTTTGTCCGTCGTATAAAACGTAGCCCCATTCCTCGTAAACGGCAAGAACCTCAACAGTTTCGCCCTTGGGGATTTCGCCAACGCGACCCTTATTAGGATATTCCCTGAGTGATAAGGGGTCGTCCTGTGTTGCTATTTTATATGAGCCTGTGGTGTAGCCACTGCTTGCAGGTGCAGTTGTAGCAGGTGCGGCAGTTGTGCTGACAGGCGCTGCGGGTGTTGATTCTGCGGGTGCTTTCTCATTTGCAGCAACACTTTGTGAGGGGACAGGTGCTTCAGCCTTTCCCTCTTTTTTGTGCTCAACGATTGATGCAACCGAAACGAGAATTATTGAAAAAACAATAAGACAAGCCGAAATTGCGAGTATGAGATTGTTTTTGTTAAGCTTATTCATAGTTAATTCTCCTTGGTGTTTTATAGGAATAATTATATCAATTCAAATTTTAAAAATCAACATAAATAATCAACAAATAAAATTAACAATTTATATATATTATATTAATATAAAATTACATTATAAAGGTTGATATTTAATATACTTGTATGGTATAATATCTTGAAAATGTAGTAGTGTTTTTCGGTGGTGAGAACGTGGTAATTTTTGGTATTGACCCCGGCTATGCAATCGTTGGCTGCGGTGTTGTAAGGTATGAGCGTAATAACTTCAGCCTAATGGGCTATGGTGCTGTTACAACCGACAAGGACACCCCGTTTAATGAGCGTCTTAAACAGATTTACGACGGCATAACCGAATTATTGCAAAAGTTCAAGCCTGATGCAGTCAGCATTGAACGACTGTATTTCAACACCAACCAGAAAACTGCTATTGACGTTGCACAGGCAAGGGGTGTTATAGTTCTTGCTGTTGAAAATGCAGGTATCCCGCTTTTTGAATACACACCGTTGCAGGTTAAGCAAAGTATAGTAGGGTACGGCAGAGCAGAAAAACAACAGGTGCAGGAAATGACGAGAATGTTTCTGCATCTTGATAAAATCCCAAAGCCCGATGACGCGGCGGATGCACTTGCACTTGCAATATGCCATGGTCATTCAAGTGGCTCACTTATTCTCGGCCTTAATTGATGGGAGGAATCAATCGTGTTTTACAGCCTTACAGGTAAGCTTATACATAAATCCGAGCAGAGCGTTGCAATTTCCTGCGGCGGCGTGGGCTTCAAGTGCTTTACCACCCGCACAACTCTTTCAAAGCTTGCAGGCTTCAGCGGTGAGGTAACACTTTTTACTCACCTTAACGTCCGTGAGGATGCACTTGATTTGTTCGGCTTCTTCACTGAGGAGGAGCTTGAAGCCTTTAAATTACTTATCGGTGTTTCGGGTGTTGGCCCCAAGGCAGCCCTTGCCATTCTTTCCGAGCTTTCTCCCGATGCCTTTGCCGTTGCAGTTGCCTCGGGCGATGCCAAGGCAATTACAGCCGCAAATGGAGTTGGTCCCAAGCTTGCTCAGCGAGTTATTATGGAGCTTAAGGACAAAATCGCAGGCGCTTCATTCATCTCGGAGGAGAGCAGCGCTGTGTCAGGTGCAGTAAGTGCCGTAAACAATATGTCAAACACAGCCGAGGCAATAGCGGCCCTTACCTCTCTTGGTTATTCGCAGACGGAGGCATCTGTTGCCGTAAGCAAGCTTTCACCTGATATGAGCGTTGAGGACCTGATTAAAAACGCACTTAAGAATATGACTCTTCGTTTCTGATTTATAAGGAGATTATTTATATATGAATGATTTTTTCATAGCAGATGAAGAAAGGGTAATAGCCCCGGAATTCATAACTGACGATAACGATATTGAAACCTCTCTTCGTCCCCACGCTCTTGATGAGTACGTTGGTCAGGAGAAGGTTAAGGAAAATCTTAAAATATATATAGAGGCGGCTAAAAAAAGGCGCGAATCACTTGACCACGTTTTGCTCTACGGACCTCCCGGTCTTGGTAAAACAACTCTCGCAGGTATCGTTGCCAATGAAATGGGTGTGCAGATAAGAGTTACGTCAGGCCCTGCCATTGAAAAGCCCGGTGATTTAGCAGCGCTTCTTACAAGCCTTAATGATGGTGACATTCTTTTCATTGATGAAATTCACCGTCTTTCAAGGAGCATTGAGGAGGTTCTTTACCCCGCAATGGAGGATTTTGCCCTTGACATCATCATCGGTAAGGGTCCTTCGGCACGCTCTATCCGACTTGATTTAAAGCGCTTTACACTTATTGGTGCAACAACACGAGCAGGTCAGCTTTCAGCTCCGCTTCGTGACCGCTTCGGTGTAATTCTCCGACTTGAGCTTTATTCACCCGAGGAGCTGGCAAGAATAGTTAAGCGTAGCGCGGGTATTTTAAATATTGAGGCAGAGGATGACGGTGCACTTGAAATTGCATCACGCTCACGCGGAACACCTCGTATTGCAAACAGACTTTTAAAGCGTGCGCGTGACTACGCACAGGTTATGGCGGAGGGTGTTATTACCGCAGATGCGGCACAGCAGGCACTTGAACGAATGGAGATTGATGAGTTAGGTCTTGACCTTGTCGACCGCAATCTTATGAGAGCCATGATTGAAAACTACAATGGCGGTCCTGTTGGTCTTGACACAATTTCAGCCCTTATTGGTGAGGAATCCGTCACTATTGAGGATGTTTACGAGCCTTATCTTATGCAGCTTGGCTTCCTTATGAGAACACCCCGAGGCAGAAAGGTGACCCCCGCAGGGTACAGGCACCTTGGCTTTAACCCAACGGAGGAGGATTCTCTGCAGGGCAGCTTTGATTCATATTAATTTCGGTTTTTTCAAAATAAATTTTAAGGAGAATTTCTATGGGCAGACTTTTTGGTACAGATGGCGCAAGAGGCGTTGCAAACTCCGAGCTTACGTGTGAGCTTGCAATGCAGATAGGCAGAGCTGCAGCAATGGTTCTCACAAAGCACTCTGTTAAAAGACCCCGTGTCCTTATCGGTATGGATACACGTGCATCATCACAGATGCTTGAATCTGCAATTTCTGCAGGTCTTTGCTCCGTTGGTGCAGACGTAATGCTTCTTGGTGAAATCCCCACACCTGCAGTTGCTTACCTTGTAAAGAAATATGAGTACGATGCAGCAGTAATGATTTCTGCATCACATAACCCTTGTGAATATAACGGAATCAAGATTTTTCAGGGCAACGGCTATAAGCTTCCTGATGCTCTTGAGGAAGAAATTGAAAGCATTATTCTTGACAAAACTCAGGTACCGCCCATTATGGTCGGTGGTGACGTGGGCAGAATAACACGCTCAAAAACAGCAGTCGTTGACTACGTTAACTATCTTCACGGAATTGCAGAGGATGACCTTGCGGACTTCGGTGTAAAGAATTTCAACGGCTTGCGTATAGCGGTTGACTGCTCAAATGGTGCATCATCCGTTACAGCACCCGAATTGTTTATGCGCCTTTGTGATGATTGCTTCTTTATTGCATCTCATCCCAACGGCACAAACATCAACGCTAACTGTGGTTCAACCCACCTTGAAATTCTTCAGGATTTCGTTGTTCGCAACAGGTGCGACGTTGGTCTTGCGTTTGATGGCGATGCTGACCGCTTCCTTGCAGTTGATGAAAAGGGTAATGTTGTTGATGGTGATAAGCTTATTGCGGTATTTGCAAAGCACCTTAAAACAAAAAACAAACTGAAAAATAATGCCGCAGTTGTTACTGTTATGAGTAATATGGGCTTTTTTAAGTTCTGTGATGATAACGGCATTCATTGTGAGAAAACCAAGGTCGGCGACAGATACGTTCTTGAAAATATGCTTGAAAACGATTATATCGTTGGTGGCGAGCAGTCAGGCCACATTATTTTCCTTGAGCACGCCACAACAGGTGACGGTGAGCTTTCGGCGCTTAAGCTCCTTACTGTTATGAAGGAAACAGGTCGCACACTTTCCGATCTTGCTTCTGAAATGCAGGTATTCCCACAGGTGCTTGTTAACGTCAGAGTTTCTGACTTTGGTAAGGCGAGATTCCCTCGCGATAAAGAAATTAAAAATGCTATAGAATCTGCAGAGCGTGAGCTTGGCGATGAGGGTCGTGTGCTTGTTCGTGTATCGGGTACAGAGCCCCTTGTACGAGTTATGCTTGAGGGTAAGGATGAAGAAAAAATTTCCGTTCTTGCACAAGAAATTGCAGAGGTTGTTAAAGAGAGGTTACTTTAATGCGTGTTTCCGATGGTTGGCAGGACTACGAACTTATTGATTGCTCTGATGGTGAACGCCTTGAGCGATGGGGTGATATTTTCCTTATTAGACCTGATCCTCAGGCGTTGTGGAATACTCCGCGCAATAATCCTATGTGGCACAAGGCACACGCCCGCTACGTTCGCAGCAATCAGGGTGGCGGTGCTTGGCAGTTTTATAAAAAAATACCCGAGGTATGGCAGATTGGTTATAATGATTTGAAATTCAACCTCAAGCCTATGGGCTTTAAGCACACAGGTGTTTTCACCGAGCAGGCGTGCAACTGGGACCTTGTTGGTGACATCATTGAAAAAAGCGGCAGAAATGACGTTAAGGTGCTTAACCTTTTTGCATACACAGGTGCGGCAACAATAAGCGCACTCAAAAAGGGCGCATCCGTGTGCCACGTTGATGCCTCAAAGGGCATGGTTCAGTGGGCAAAGGAAAATGCCGTTTCATCAGGCGTTGCTGATAGAAGCGTTCGTTGGATTGTTGATGATTGTATGAAGTTCGTTGCCCGTGAAATCAGGCGCGGTAATAAATATGACATCATCATTATGGACCCGCCATCATACGGCAGAGGCCCCGGTGGTGAGGTGTGGAAGCTTGAAAACGAGATTTATGGCTTTGTTGATCAGTGCAAGGAGCTTCTTACAGATAATTCACTTGCCGTGCTTATAAACTCATATACCGCAGGTGTTTCACCCGCAGTTATGAGCTACATACTTAATACAACAGTTTCAAAAAAATTCGGCGGTAAGGCCTATGCCGATGAAATCGGTCTTCCTGTAACACAGACAGGTCTTGTGTTACCCTGTGGCTCAACCGCTGTATGGACAAAGTAATATGAATAAAATTATTGAATTTAAAGACGTTTCCTTTAAATATGAGGAGGAAGCGGCAGAGGTAATAAAAAACCTTAACCTTGATTTCTATGAGGGTCAGTTTACCTGTGTTCTCGGTCATAACGGCTCGGGCAAATCAACAATGGCAAAGCTGATAAATGCTCTCAATATACCAACGTCGGGTCATGTATTAACATTTGGCTAATACAAAGCCGATTAAAGCAACGTGGTTGTTATACGTCGCAAGGTTGGTATGGTTTTTCAGAATCCTGACAACCAGATTGTAGCAACCATAGTTGAGGATGACGTTGCATTTGGTCCTGAAAATCTCGGTGTTCCCAGAGAGGAGATCCGCAGACGTGTTGACGAGGCTCTTAACATTGTGGATATGTATGAGTATCGCAGACACGAGCCCCACAGGCTTTCGGGTGGTCAGAAGCAGCGTGTAGCCATAGCGGGTATCATTGCTATGCAAACTAACTGTATTGTGCTTGATGAACCAACCGCAATGCTTGACCCAAAGGGTAGGCGCGAGGTTATGAAGGCACTTGCTAAATTAAACAAAGAGCTTGGTATATCCGTAATTCTTGTAACACACTTTATGGATGAAGCTGTGAATGCCGATAGAGTTGTTGTTATGAACGACGGTAGGGTAGCTCTTGACGGCACACCCTCCGAGGTGTTCGGGCAGGGTGAGCTGCTCAGGTCAATGGGGCTTACTGTGCCCAAGGCATTGGAGCTTGCTGATGAGTTAAGAAAAAATGGTGTAAGCATTTCAGGCGCACCGCTCACAACCGAGCAATTTTTAGAGGAATATAAAAAGGTTCTTGGGAAAATATAAAAATCATTTGAAGAGGTAGTAAAATGTCCGTTCTTTCAGTTCAAAACTTAATATACGGCTATTCAAAAGGCACACCCTTTGAAAAGGGTGCCCTTAAGGACGTTACTCTCAGCTTTGATGAGGGTGATATTGTTGCTGTTATCGGTCATACTGGTTCGGGTAAGAGTACGCTTCTTCAGCACCTTAACGGCCTTATCAAGCCTGATTCAGGCGACGTTCTCCTTGACGGTGTAAGCATTTATTCTTCAAAGGAGAGTCTTCGTCAATGCCGCTTTAACGTGGGTCTTTGCTTCCAGTATCCCGAGCAGCAGCTCTTTGAATCAACTGTTTATAACGATATTGCATTTGGCCCCACCAATATGAAGCTTTCAAAGGATGAAATTGACAAGCGTGTTCGTGAATCACTTGCGTTTGTTAACCTTACCGAGGATTATCTTGATAAATCGCCATTTGATTTGTCAGGCGGTGAAAAAAGGCGTGTTGCTATTGCAGGTGTTATTTCAATGCGTCCCAAGGTGCTTATTCTTGATGAGCCTACTGCAGGTCTTGACCCCATAGGTAAAAAGAATCTTCTTAAGCTTATAAAGGATTATAACGAAACCACAGGCAGCACCGTTATTTTCGTTTCTCATAATATGGATGACGTTGCAGCCGTTGCCGATAAGGTAATTGTAATGAGCGAGGGCAGAGTTGCAATGGAGGGTACCGTTGACGAGGTTTATTCACAGGGTGAGCGCTTGTCACAGCTCGGTCTTGATATACCTGAAATTACCTCTGTGTTCCTTGCACTTAAGCGCGAGGGCTTCGTAACAGGCAACACAGCCTATACGGTTGAGGGCGCTGTTGAAGCCATACTGAAAACCCTCAGGGAAGGGGGCAATGCAGAATGATATCCGACATCACTATTGGTCAATATTTCCCGGGCAATTCAATTGTTCATAAGCTTGATGCACGAACAAAAATCATTTTCACAATGTTTTTCCTTGTGTTTGTGTTTGTGTGCAAGAACTTCTGGTCACTTGGACTTCTTGCGGGCTTTGCAGTTGTAACGTATCTTTTCTCAAAAATATCTCTTAAGGTTATTCTTAAAAGCCTTAAGCCCTTGCTGCCTATTATTCTTCTTACAACAGTTTTACAGCTGTACTATGTAAAGGATGGTAACGTGCTTTTTCATAAAGGCTTCCTTACTATTACGGATATGGGTGTGTATATGGCAATATTTATTGCCGTGCGAATACTCAGCCTGTTGTTTATAAGCTCGTTGTTGACCTACACAACAGCACCCACCGATTTGACAGATGCCATTGAAAAGCTGCTGTCACCGCTTAAGGTGTTCAAAATAGAGGTTCACACCTTTGCCATGATGATGACTATTGCGCTTCGCTTCATTCCAACGCTTGTTGATGAAATCGGTCGTATAATGTCAGCCCAGAAGGCGAGGGGCGCAGATTTTGAAAGTGGTAGCCTGATTAAGCGCGTGAAATCATTGTTTCCCATTTTCATACCCCTGTTTATTTCTGCATTCAAGCGAGCAATTGAGCTTGCCGATGCAATGTCCTGCCGTTGCTATACAGGCGGTGAAGGCAGAACAAGGCTCCGTCAGATGAGGTTTACGTGGCGTGACCTTGTGTGTAGCTTTATTACGTTATTAGTTTGTGGCGGTGTAATCGCCTTGAATATTGTTTTTGATAATATTATCTGATTATGAGAAATTTATTGTTTAAGGCCTCCTTTGAGGGCTCATCATTCCACGGTTGGCAGCAACAGGAAAATGCCGTTACTGTTCAGGGTGAGCTTAAAAAGGCGTGGCAAAGGCTTACAGGTGAGGAGCCTAATATCATCGGCTGCAGCCGCACCGATGCAGGTGTTCACGCCAATGAGTATTTTTTCAACGTTAAAACAGAGTCAAGAATTCCCTGCGAATGCTTTCCTGTTGCATTGATGTCAGCAAAGCTCCCGGGCGAAATTGCATTGCTTTCCTGTGCGGAGGCTTCCGCGGATTTCAACGCAAGGTTTGACAGCGTGAAAAAGGAATATGTCTATGTTTTTGAAAATACGGCTGTTCCGTCACCTTTTAATTATAAAAGGGCATATAACTACAAATATCCCATGGATATTGAAAAAATGAACGAGGCCGCTGCACACTTTGTGGGTGAGCACGACTTCAGCGCCTTTTGTGCATCAGGTGCACAGGTTAAAACGAAAACCCGAACTATATACGCTGCATCTGTTGAGCGTGATGGTGACAAGGTGATTTTCAGAGTTTGCGGTAACGGCTTTTTGTACAATATGGTCCGCATTATGGCTGGAACCCTGTTGCACGTTTGCTGCGGTAAAATAAATCCGCAGGATATTCCATCAATTATTGAAAGTAAAGACAGAGCAAGGGCAGGCGTAACTGCACCGCCCGACGGTCTGTATTTAAATAAAGTTTATTTTCCAGGTGACGCTAATGAAGGTTAAGTTTACTGAATTGAACAGCGGCTATAAGGGTGAGCGACGAGTTCCGCGCTTTACCGGTAAAAGCCGCACAAAGGCAATCATTGCCGCCGCACTTGTTGGTTCGTTTGTTTTTGTTTACATATTATCTTTAGTGGGACTCATACCGCTTGATGCGATCTTCCTTAAAGCAAAGGTTGGCATTTCGGGTGATAACGACAGGCTTCCGTTATCGGTGAACACGGAATCCACGCTTTATATGGACGTTATCGGTGAAAGTTTGATAATACTCACAACGGAAAACGTTTCGGTTTATTCAGATAACGGGCGAATGATTTATTCAAAGCCTCATGTTTTTGCTAAGCCGGGTCTGTCCGTTAACGGTGATAAGGCAGTTGTCTTTGACCGTGGCGGAAAGGGCTTTATGCTCCTTGCCGAAAAGGAATTCGTTTACGAGGGTCAGGCAGATTACACAATTATTTCTGCCGAGTATGGTGGCAACGGAACCTATGCTCTCGGAACAAAGGCGAAGGATGCCACGAGTATGCTTACGGTTTATGACAAGCATAATCAGGTTGCGTTCCAATGGAACTGTGCCTATGAATATATTGCATCTATTGCAATTTCCAAGAATGGCAAGTTTGTTGGCTGTGCTGTTGCAGGTGCCGCAAATGGTGAGCTGTTTACAACTGTTCAGTATTTTGGTGTCGATTACAAGGAGCCTCTGAATGCACAGACCATATCGGGGGTTGCGCCCCTTGACCTTGACTTTACCCGTACCGATACGTTGACACTTATAACTGATAAGGGTGCTTATTCAGTTGAGCGCAAGGCGGAAAAATACACCGAGCTTGTTTCCTATTATTCATCAGAATTTAATTCCTGTGATATGTCAAAGGAAGGAAAATATATCATAACACTTGCAAAGTACGGCAGCGAAAACGTTTTTGATATTTCCCTCTATTCACCGAAGGGTGACGTTAAGGAAAGCATTTCAGTGGATTTTGAGCTGAAAATAGCATATCTCACAGGTAAATATATTGTTGCTCTGGCAGAGAACAGAGTTGTTGTGTATAACCTTAACGGCAGAATGGTTTCAGATATTGAAATCAAGGGCGAGGCATTAGAGCTGTTACCTACGGATGATTTCATTTTTGTTTCATCCTTAGATAAATTGACACGTTGCTTCACATATGGTGATGCAACAGTTACATTGTAAATGGAGGTATTTCTTATGAGCATGATTATTGACGTTATCCTTGTTGTATTAGTTTTATTGATAGTGTACAAATCCTATCAGAATGGTTTTGTAAAAACCTTCCTTGATACCTTTTCAGTTTTAATTTCTGCTATTGCATCCTTTGCATTTTCCGGCACAGTAGCAGACACAGCCTACGATATGTTTATCGGTGACCTTGTTAAAACAGAATTCAAGCGTGCTCTTGATGACCTTAACAAGGGTGTTTCATTGAGTGATAAGCTTAATGCAATGATTGAAGCATTACCCAAGCCTGCAATCGGTATTGCCGAATATACAGGTGTAAACCTTGAGTACCTCAAATCAACTGTTTCAGGTGCTTCCTCTGCAACCGATGCACAGCTTATTGAGATTGTTGCTGACAAAATTGCCTATGACCTTATGATTGGCGTTGTTCAGGTGATTTCATTCTTTGCATTGTTCATTATCTTCACTCTTGTGATCAAGGTGCTTTCAAGCTTCATTTCACACGTTGTTGAAAAGCTTCCCATCGTTGGTGGTCTTGACAGCCTTCTTGGCATTGTATTCGGCCTTCTTAAGGGTGCTATAATCCTTCTTGCTGTTGGCGTTCTTCTTACAGTTATCGTTGCAACAGCAGAGTCAGGCTCACCATTACTTGCAATCGAGGAATCTAAAATTTACACAGCGTTAACCTCGTTAATCCCAATATTGAAATAAGTTCCTGAGGTGATAGTATGAAAGGATTATTTAAAAACTGTTGGACAATACCCAACCTTCTTAGCTTTATCAGAATTCTTATTGTTCCTGTGTTTGCATATTTTTACATAAAGGGAGAGCTGCTCCTTGCCATCATTATGCTTGCAATTTCAGGTCTTTCCGATTTGTTTGATGGTAAAATTGCTCGTCGCTTTAATCAGGTAAGTGAGCTTGGTAAGCTCCTTGACCCGGTTGCAGATAAGCTCACACAGATTACACTTGCCGTGCTTCTTTATATGTCATTTGCACAGACACAGGATGAAATGCTCAAGGCATTCAGCTGGGTGTTCCTTGTGTTTATCGGCAAAGAGGCATTTATGGTTGTTTTCAGCGTGTTTATGCTTATACTCAACCTTCGTCCCTGTGCTGCGGAAATTTTCGGCAAATTGTCAACCTTTGCATTCTATTTCATTATGATTGTGATTGTGGCATTTGGTCCCGAAATCGGCTGGCTTAAGGACGTGTTCCAGCTTCCGCCCGTATTGATGATGATACTTGTTGTTGTTTCGGCAATACTAACAATTGTAGCGCTTGTAAGCTATGTTCCCGATACGTTAAGACAGTTTAAAGAAAAATTTGGCAAAAAATAAATTTATCCCGGAGAAGTTAAACTAATGAATAACAGTATGATTTGTTGTAAATGTAAAAAGAGACCTGCGGTCATCTTCGTTTCAAAAATTGAAGGGGAGAAGACTACACAGGAGGGCTTTTGCATTAAGTGTGCAACCGAGCTTAATATAGGTCCCATCAAACAGATGATGCAGAATATGGGCATCACAGAGGATGATCTTGATGCTGTTAGTGAGCAGTTCAGCGATATGATGGAGAATATGGACGATTTTCAGTTCGGTGGCGCAGGTACAATGCCCTTTATGCAGAATATGCAAAATATGTTCAACGCAGAGGGTAGTAAGGAGGCGCCTGAAACCGAGGAAATGGCAGATGAGGAGCCTGAAGAGGACGAGTCTGACGATAAGCCCCGAAAAAAGCGTAAGCGCAAAACAAAGCGCAAATTCCTTGGCTCATATTGTACCGACCTGACCGCAAAAGCGCGTGAAGGTAAAATTGACAGAATTATCGGCAGAGAAACAGAAATTTATCGTGTAACACAGATTCTTTGCAGAAGAACAAAGAACAACCCTTGTCTTATTGGTGAGCCCGGTGTTGGTAAAACCGCTATTGCCGAGGGTCTTGCACTTAAAATTGCTGCAGGTGACGTTCCTGCAAGAATTGCCGATAAGGAAATACATCTTCTTGACCTTACCTCACTTGTTGCAGGTACACAGTTTCGCGGTCAGTTTGAAAGCCGTATTAAAGGTCTTGTTGACGAGGTTAAGCAGGAGGGTAACATAATCCTCTTTATTGACGAGGTTCACAACCTTGTTGGTACAGGTGATGCAGAGGGCTCAATGAACGCTGCAAACATTCTCAAGCCGGCGCTTTCACGTGGTCAGATTCAGGTAATCGGTGCCACAACGTTTAACGAGTACCGCAAGCACATTGAGAAGGATGCAGCCCTTGAAAGACGTTTCCAGCCTGTTAAGGTTGAGGAGCCTTCAGTTGCCGATTGTTATAATATGCTCCTTGGTATTAAGGAATATTACGAGGATTTCCACAAGGTAAAGATTTCCGATGCTCTCGTTTATCGTGCAGTTCTTCTTTCGGAGCGCTACATTAACGACCGCTTCCTGCCTGATAAGGCTATTGACCTTCTTGACGAGGCTTGCACCTGCGCAAACCTTCGTAACGTTGCCATAAGCGATTATCAGAAGCTTATGACACGCATTGAGGAGCTCAACGAGCGTCAGGAGGAGCTCCTTGACACAACCGATGAAAAGGGTCCCGACTATGAGGCGATTTCAATGCTTAAGGCAGATAAAATTGCCCTTGAAAAAGAGGCGGCAGACCTTAAAATAAAGGCAGACGATAACGACGTAACAGAGGAGGACGTTGCAAAGGTTATTAACCTTTGGACAGGTATTCCCATCTCAAAAATCATTGAAAATGATATGAGAAAGCTTTCAAGCCTTGCCGATAAGCTTAAATCAAGAATTATCGGTCAGGATGAGGCTGTTGAGGTTCTTGCTGCTGCAATAAGAAGAAGCCGTGTGCAGATTTCTGCAGTTCGCAAGCCTGCATCATTTATCTTTGTAGGTCCCACAGGTGTTGGT
>JAGBTL010000185.1 GCA_017631355.1 Clostridia bacterium | reverse complement strand
CCTCACCCGTAAGACCGATCACCGAGTGAATTGTATCGTAGGGTGTGCCCGAAACACAAAGCACACTGTCACCGGGGCGGAGCACACCAAAAAGCATAACTGCAAGTGTATGTGTGCCACTTGCAAAGCTGTGACGAATGAGTGCATCCTCTGTACCGAAAATTTCGGCAGTCAATTCGTCAAGCACCTCTCTACCCCTGTCACCATAGCCGTAGCCTGTTGAAGCGGTAAAATGAGATTCGCTGACACCATTATTTATAAATGCCTTAAGCACCTTTTGCTGATTAAACTCTGTTAATTTATCTATTTCAAAAAACTGCTCACGGCACTTTGCAAGAGCCTTTTCGGAAAGAGCGTTTATTTCATCATTGAACTGAAAGAAAGCCATATTAAAATTCCTCTCGTATATAAAGGCTACCAATAACGCGGAAGCCTGATTTTTCGTAAAACTTTACTTTATCCTCATTGCACCAAAGGTAAGCAGCCCTGATGCCTTTTGCTTTGAGAGCACCCAGAAGTCCATTGACACACTCCTGTGCAAGACCCTGCCCTCTGTACTGCGGAGCGGTATAAACACCTGCGATTATGCCACAATTTTCATAAACGCACGGCACAATGGCACAGCTTACGTAATCAGAGCTGCACACACCGAGTGCAAAGCCGTCGTTGACTCTGCGGGAGAAATCGGCAAACCAACTGTCAAAGCCCTCTTTCCCCTCTGACAAAAGCTGATAAAGAGCCTTATACTGACTCGTTTTCCACATAGGTGAGGTGACCTGCAAATCGCCCGAACCACAAGGTTGGGGCGTTATCTCCATAAGAGTGACGCTCTTAAAGGTATCGTCCAAGGGAGCGTTACTCAACGCCTGTCCCACGTGAAGAAAAGACAAAAAGCTGTTCATTTCCTCATGAGAGAAATCCTCCTCCACTGCACAGACAGTTGCACAGCCGTTTTTTAATGAAACGAACGATTTAACCTTATCGTTCTCCCTTTGGGCGTATACACCGTCAACGTCTGTGGCAGGATATCTTAAATCTGCATACAGTAACGGTAAAAGCGGCGATGAAACGCCGCTTAATATACCAATATCAGTTATTTTTTCAATCATATCTCGCAGCCGCCGTGGCTTCTTACCTTGAGTATGTAGCAGGAATTTTCGCCAAGAATCTTTGACATTGCGCCAACAAACTCTTCAGTAATTTCAACAGGAACAAACGCCTGAATTGTACCTGCAAAGCCGCCGCCGTGAACACGGTATGCGCCCTTACCCTTAAGGAGCTCCTCTGCCACACAAAGAGCAAGTGCAACAGGCTGTTCCTTGGGATTTGTAAGTGTAAAGCAGTTCTGATTGTACATATATGATGATTTACCGCTTTCAATGATAGTTGCCTTGAACGCCTCGAAATCACCACTTGAAAGAGCAGCTGCAAGACGCTCTACGCGCTTGTTTTCATTATAGAAATGAATTGCTCTCTCAATTGCTCTGTCGCCTGTTTTAACGCGGATGTCACCGATATTTGCCATAACGTCTGCCTCTGCAACCTGACGAAGAACCGGCTTGCCAAAGAACTCTGCAACAGAGTTCATTTCAAGACGGATTGCAGCGTAGTCATCTGTAAGGTCTGCGTGGTTTCCGCCTGTATCAATAATGCAAAGGTTATAGCCGTGCTTTGCAATATCAAAATCAACCTTTTCAATTACAGGCTTGGCAGTATCTTCAAAGTCAATCTTAACAAAGCCGCCAACTGAGCAAGCTGTCTGGTCCATAAGACCGCAGGGCTTTTTGAAGAAAACGTTTTCAGCGTACTGTGAAATCTGTGCAATTTCTACTGCGCTGATTTTGCCATCATTATAAAGATAATTGAGGATTGTGCCTATAAGAACCTCATAAGCTGCAGATGATGAAAGACCCGAGCCTGAAAGAACACGTGAGGTCATTGTAGCATTAAAGCCACCGAACTTATAGCCAAGCTCATTGAAGCGTGCACAAACACCGCGGATAAGTGCGGCAGAGGTACCTGCCTCGCTATCAACGACGTCAAGACACGCTGTGTCAATAACCAAAGGAGAATAGCCCTGTGAATTAACACGGATAATGCCGTCGTCAGTTGCCTCAACCGCTGCAACTGCATCAAGGTTAACTGCTGCTGCAAGAACCTTGCCGTTATTGTGGTCGGTATGGTTGCCGCCAACCTCTGTTCTGCCGGGCGCAGAGAAGAAGCGCACGTCAGCACCTGCACCGAAATCATTTTCATAAGCCTCAAGGAGAGCGTTATAACGGCTCTGCTGTGCGGCCGCCTCGTCGCCATAAACAACGCTGAGGCGATTTAAAAATTCCTGTGAATTAATTTCTGCTTTTTTCATTTTTCAGCTTCCTTTCATTAAACAAAGCATCTAAAAGTAACAGCGATATACCGCTGATAATAGACAACACAATAAACGGTGCCATAAACTCAATAGTAAAGGGATTAAGAATATTCACACCAATGTAGCTCCATACGAGAACTCGTGGCAAAAAGCCAAGCAGCGAATACTTAAGGAACGTGCCAAGCTTCATTTCCGTGGCACCGTAAACGCGACTTACTGTGCCCACCGGAAAGAATGGGATAAAGCACATAAGGGTGAGCATCCATTTATTGCCGTGCCCCTTTAAATCCATAAACTCGGTAACGCGCTTTGATTTGCCTGCAAGCTTGTGCACCTTGCCACCGCCACGCCTTTCGCCCCAATGAAATTTGATTGAGCACATAAGCATAAGCCCGACAGCATTGATGATAACCGCCACAGGGGTGGGAAAAACCATACCGCAGCTGATGAATATTACCGAAAAGGGTATTATCGGGAAAAGGCTTCTGCTCAAAAACAAAGCGATTATTATCAAAAGCGCCGTCAATTTGTTAAAGCTTGCAACGTATAACTCAATTTGTGTGAACCAACTATTTAAATCCTGCAGACTTTTCTGTACGGCAGACAACGTGAAAAAATACGTTATAAAAACAAGTGCCACGGCAACCGAAAAGCACACTATGGCGGCAATTTTGAGTGCCTTGCGCTTTTTGGGTGGGGTGACTGACTGAACTTGCTCCAAAAACTCACTCCGTTCGGGATAATACTGTTATTTTATAACAATATGACAATAAGGTCAAGTAGATTTACAAGTTAATTCCACAAATAAGTTTTGCACACACGATACAATGTATGTACCATGTGTGCAAATAATTATGTGAATATATTCAGTCTTTACAGCATTACTACCGCACCGAAATCAACACTCTGCATATTTTTTGAAACAAAGCGGAATTCATCAATCGATTTCATATTAAAAGGAGCCTGCACTAAAATATCCTGACCGTTCCTTTCAAGTATTTCGCAGCCAATGTTATGTGGCATTTGGGTTCCCCCGCTATCTTTCGTTTCATAGATTATCATCACAGAGGTTGCAGATGCTTCTTCGGGCAAGGTACAGCGAATTAACGCAACTCGCTCACCGTAAACAATGGATTCCACAAACAATTCTCCTGCGTATTTGTCACCGCTGAAAATCTTACCTATAGCTTTTTCCTCTGCTTTTGCACCGTTGATTTCAAAGTCTTGTGAATACATATCGTTTATATTCAAAATCACTTCAGATAAATCCTTGCCGTAAAGGTTATTAAACACAATCAAATAACCGTTTTTTTCTTGGGTTTCTTCTGCAAACAACGGCAAATCCGAATATCTGTAAACAGCATCTGCCTTCACAAAAGTTTTCTCGTTCTTTGTCATAAGTCTCGCAAAATAAACGTAATGATTTTCTGATAAGGGCTCGTAAGTGAGGTACAGCTTTATTCCGTCAAAATAATACTTGCTAATCGTTCCATAGCCTGAAATCTTCACACCGCAGTCAATCAGCTTTTCTTCAACCTCAAGGAAATCTATATGCGATTCAAGAATCAGTACAGCAGTTTGGTTTTTCGGAACAGATTCAACTGAAGACTCCTTTTTATGATTTGAACACGCAGTAAGGTTGAAAGCAAAAGCAAAAGCAAACACAAAAATAAAACAAAGCACCTGTTTTAAATTTTTCATATGTATTCCTCCTCAAGTAGCAAATCCCCCACTTAATAGTATATGTCAAAATATACCGAATATGACATTTTATTTACTAACAAAACAGCAATTTCTACCATTCAACCAAACCAAGTATAGCATATATATCTATTTTTTACAAACAATTCTACATTTTCCGACATCAAACACACTTGAAAGAACAACAAAAACTGTGTATAATATTTGCGGTGATTTTATGAATAATAAATTAAAAGCCGTAATTCTTGACGGCTACACAGAAAACCCCGGTGATTTATCATGGGACGGAGTTCGTCAGCTTGTTGACCTTACAGTATATGACCGCACACCACAGGAGCAGGTTGTTGAGCGTGCTCAGGGTGCAGATATTGTAATCGTAAACAAGGTTGCACTTACCAAGGAGATTATCGACCAGCTGCCCGACCTTAAGTTTGTTTCAACACTTGCAACAGGCTTTAATCAGATTGACGGTGCGGCTCTCCGTGAAAGAGGCATTCCCCTTTCAAATATACCTGCATATTCAACAAATGCAGTTGCACAGATGGTGTTTGCATTTGTGCTTGAGCTTATCAACAAAACAGCACACTACACAGCAGACGTTAAAGGTGGTGCTTGGACAAGATGTCCCGATTTCTGCTACTGGAACAGCCCCCTTTACGAGCTTGACGGCAAGGTACTCGGTATTATCGGCTTCGGTAAAATCGGCAAAAGAGTGTCAGAAATTGCAAAGGCTTTCGGTATGAGCGTTATGGCATACACGCCTTCAGGCAAGAAGGTTGGCGTTGATGACGTCACATTTACAGATATGGACACGGTGCTCAAAAATGCAGACGTAATTTCCGTCCACTGTCCCCTTACACCCGATACTGCAGGACTTATCAACAAGGAGTTTATCGGTAAGCTGAAAAACAGTGCGTATATTATCAACACGTCACGCGGTCCTGTTGCAAACGAGCAGGACATCAAGGACGCTCTCACAAGCGGTGATATTGCAGGCTACGGCACAGACGTGCTTTCAACAGAGCCCCCAAGGGCTGACAATCCGTTACTTACTGCACCCAACTGTCTTATCACTCCCCACATTGCATGGGCAGCTTATGAAACCCGTGTAAGGCTTATGGGTATTCTTGAGGAAAACGTCAGAGGCTTTGTCAACGGAGCAACAGTAAACGTTGTTAATTAAAACTGTTTGTTTCCGTATTGAAAATTACTTATTTTTTTGCGCAAGACCGAGGATTTTTTTGGCAATATGACAAATATTCAAAATATAAGTTAAAATTATGTCAAAGTTGTTGCATTTATTCGGTTTTGTGGTAAAATGATAAAGGTTAAAAACTAAACAATTTTATTTGGAGGTAATTCAAATGTCAGTTAAAGTTGCAATTAACGGTTTCGGTCGTATAGGCCGTCTCGCATTCCGTCAGATGTTTGGCGCTGAGGGTTACGATGTAGTAGCTATCAACGACCTTACAAAGCCCTCAATGCTTGCTCAGCTTCTCCAGTATGACACAGCACAGGGTGGTTACTGTGGTAGAATCGGCGAAGGTCTT